>NZ_CAWMDN010000124.1:0-15783 GCF_963866575.1 Aeromonas sp. L_1B5_3 | reverse complement strand
TGGTGGCCTCGGTACCGGCAGCGGCGGCGGCTACTGCCTTGTCCAGCGCCTCGTTGAGCGGCAGCTCTTGCTGTTGGGCTTGTTGCAGGGCCGCCAGTGCTGGCCACCAGGCATCGCACATGGTCTTGTCACCCGGCTCGGCGCGGCCGCGGGAGACGATCCCTTCGACCCCGTCGCTCAGCATTTTGCACAACTGGCTCAGGCTCAGGCTTTGGCAGGCATCGGTGCTGGCCGCCGCCCGGATAAAGAAGGTGCCGTAGAGCGGGCCGCTGGCACCGCCGACCGAGGAGAGCAAGGTCATACCGGTGGTTTTCAGCACCTGACCGATATCCTTGTCCGCCACCGCGGGCAGCTTCTCGGCCACTTTAGAAAAGCCGCGCTGCATGTTGAGGCCGTGGTCGCCGTCGCCGATGTCGGTATCCAGTGCGGTGAGGTAGTCACGCAGCTCGGTAAAGATGTGTTCGCAGTCGAGCAGCCAGTTGACGATGTGATGCTTGCTTAACATGGGTTCTCCTTAGCAGCCGCGACGCAGGGCGGGGGTGTGAACGGGGGCATCCCACAGGGTCATCAGTTCATCATCCACCTTGAGCAGGGTGATGGAGATGCCGGTCATGTCGAGGGAGGTGCAGTAGGGGCCAATCAGGTTGCGCACCAGATGGATGCCCGCCTCTTCGCACAGGGTGGCGAGGCGACCATAGACGCCATAGAGCTCGGAGATGGGGGTGCCGCCGAGACTGTTGACCAGTGCGATGACCCGATCGCCCTTGTTGAGCGGTTCGATAAAGGTGTGCTCTTCCTGCCAGCTGCCGGAGGCTCTGTCCCAGTGACGCAGGGTACGGCCATAGGGGGTGTTGTCCGCCAGCTCGCTGAACATGTCATCCACCAGGGTATTGAGGTCGGTGAAGGGGCGGCGCGCTATACCGGGTTCGCCGTGGATGCCCACGCCAAACTCCATCTCGTTGTCCGCCAGAGTGAAGGAGGGCTTGCCGGCGGCAGGCACGGTACAGGCGTGCATGGCGACGCCTATGGTGCGGCTCTGGTTGTTGATGCGACGGGCCAGTGCCTCGCAATGGGCCAGGTCATAGCCCGCTTCGGCTGCGGCCCCCACCAGTTTTTCGCACAGCACGGTAGTGGCAACGCCACGGCGACCGGCGGTATAGAGGCTGTCTTTGACCGCCACGTCGTCATCGATCAACGAGAAGCCCACCTTGACTCCATCGCCGTGCAGCAGCTCGACCGCGGTCTCGAAGTTGAGCACGTCGCCTGTGTAGTTCTTCACCAGGAACAGCACGCCCGCGCCGCCATCAACGGCCTGACCGCACTCGTACATCTGATCCGGAGTCGGCGAGGTAAAAATCTCGCCGGGGCAGGCGCCATCCAGCATCCCTTTGCCCACCAGACCGCCGTGCATCGGCTCGTGGCCGCTGCCACCGCCGGAGACCAGCGCGACCTTGCCCATCACGGGGGAGTCGGCGCGGGTGATGTAGTGGGGTTCGATACGTACCTTGAGCTCGGGATGGGCGGCGGCCATCCCCATCAGTTGTTCACGGACCACGGCATCGACGGCATTGATCAGTTTCTTCATGGCTCACTCCTTGGCTTGCCACCGCACGGGTGGGCAAATGGTTGATGGAGCCAGTCTAACGACAGAAAGAAGGATAAAAATGACGGTCGGTTTGGTTCGGATTTGAAACAGCAGAGGGGGTATCAGCGTTTCAATCTGAAACGATGCGGGGCAAACGGGCGGGAAACTGTTAGCGGTCTCACAGCCATGAAAAAGGGCCCCGCGGGGCCCTTCACTATAACCGGAATAAACGGACGAGTTAGATGGCCCAGCCACCGGCATAGAAGATCACCAGCGCCAGGGCGATGATGACGGTGCCGATGTTCAGCTTCTTCCACTCGGCAGCGAAGATGCGGCCAACGACCAGTGCCACGAAGCCCAGCATGATACCGGTGACTATATTGCAGGTCAGTACGATGAAGACGGCGCACAGCATGCCGGCGAGGGCATCGACCGAATCGCTGAAGTCCAGCTTGGTGACGTTGCCCAGCATCAGAAGACCGACGTACATCAGGGCCGGTGCGGTGGCGTAAGCCGGTACCAGATAGCTCAGCGGGGAGAGGAAGATCATCAGCAGGAACAGCACGCCGACCAGCGCAGCGGTCAGGCCGGTCTTGCCACCTGCTGCGGTACCTGCGGCAGACTCGATGTAGACGGCCGCCGGAGCACCACCCACCACGCCAGCGACCATGCTGCTAACGGAGTCGGCAGTCAGTGCCTTGCCGCCGCTGATGATGTGGCCACGTTCGTTGATAAGGCCCGCCTGACCGGCTACGGCACGGATGGTGCCGGTGGCGTCAAACACGGCGGTCATTACCAGCGCCAGCACGGTGGGAATCACCACCGGATTGAGGGAGCCCAGCAGATCCATGCTGCCTACCAGCGAGCCTTTTTCACCGGTCAGGCTCGGCATGGCGAAGAAGCCCTGCCAGGTCACTTTCGGATCGAAGATGAGACCGAGGATGGAGATGGCGATGATCACCATCAGGATGCCGCCCGGCACCTTGCGACGCTCCAGACCGAAGATGGCGGCCAGACCCAGCACCGTCATGATAACCGGGAAGGAGGTCACTTCACCCAGTTGAACCGGCAGACCGGCACCTTCGTTCTTGATCACCATACCGACGCCGTTGGTGGCGATCAGCAGCAGGAACAGACCGATACCGATGCCGGTGCCGTGGGCGATGCCGGAGGGGAGGTTATCCAAGATCCACTGGCGTACGCCGGTGACGCTGATCAGGGTAAACAGCACACCCATCAGGAAGATGGCGCCCAGCGCGACCGGAATGCTCAGTCCCTGACCCAGTACCAGACTGAATGCGGTAAAGGCGGTGAGGGAGATGGCGCAACCTATGGCCATCGGCAGCTTGGCCCATAGACCCATCAACAGGGAGCCGAAGGCGGCGATCAGGCAGGTTGCCACGAAGACGGGGCCCTGCTCAAAACCAGCGGCACCCAGCATGTTCGGCACCACTATGATGCTGTAGACCATGGCCAGGAAGGTGGTCAAACCGGCCAGCAACTCCTGGCGGACAGTGCTGCCACGCTGGGTGATGGAGAAATAGGAGTCCAGAAACCCGCTATTGCCGGTGCGGGCCGTCATTTCTTGCGTTGCCATAACTCATCCTGAATGTGTGAAGGAAATCGTTTGCGTAATGGCGCGCAAAATAGCAAGAATTTGGCGAGATTGCAGCGGATCAGGCACCATTTTCCCGAACTTTTCCATTTAAAGCCTCATTGGAGAGTTATTGTCAAATGTGGTGTATGGGGTCAGGCGGCGTTCCTGTCTGACTCTTCCTCTACCTGGACTCCGTCCTTGAATTTCACGTTGTTCACTACCAACGTCAGCAGCCCAAATCCCTTGAGCCGCTTCCAGTTCTTCTGTGCTGACTCCAGCAGCTTGTAGACCATTGCCAACGTGGTCTCCCGCGAACCACAATTCCTAGCTCGCTTCGTGCGCAGACGCACCGTTGAAAACGTCGACTCTATCGGGTTGGTCGTCCGAATACTTACCCAGTGCTCGGCCGGAAAATCATAGAAGGCCAACAGCTCATCCCGGTCTTTTCGCAATCGCTCCATGGCCCCTGGATACTTCGCCTCAAACCGCACCAGGGTACGGTCGAATGCCCGGTAGGCCTCATCCCGTGTCTCGGCCATCCAGATTTCATGCAAGGCCTCTTTGACCTTTGGCTGGACCGATTTAGGCAGCACTGACAACACATTCGCGGTCTTGTGAACCCAGCACCGCTGATGTGCCGTGTCCGGGTAACACTTGGCGAGCGCCTTCCAAAACCCCAGCGCCCCATCGCCGATAGCCAGCTTGGGACTGAGGGTAAGCCCCCTGCCTCGCAGCCCCATGAGGAGCTCCGTCCAGCTCGCGTCAGACTCCCGATGGCCATCCTCCACCGCGACAAGCTCCTTGCGTCCATGCTCTGTCACCCCAATGATGACCAGCAAACAGAGCCGGTCATCCATCCGCACGTTGCTGTATATCCCGTCTGCCCACCAGTAAACGTAGCGGCGCCCTGCGAGGTCTCGCTGACGCCACGCCCGGTGCTCATCATGCCAGTCTTGCTTCAACCGGCAGATGGTGTTGGCTGATAGCCCCTTGGCCTGGTCACCCAGCAGCGCACAAAGAGCCTCCTGGTAGTCTCCGGTAGATATCCCCTTGAGATAGAGCCAGCGTCCTTCATGTAACAGCAAGATGGCCATCAAGCGACGAGCATGCCCTTTATCACGGGTGGCATGGATGATTTTGTGAATGCGGCGCCGTTGTGGTCGTGGCAGGGGTGGTAGGATAGGCATCAACTCAGTCCTTTGGGTGTGGCTTGTTTTGTTTGGCGACTAATGAGATCGCACAAACTGGACTGAGTTCCCTTCCTCCAGTGATCTACTATTCGGAACAGCTATTTAGGATATTAATAATATATGCCCAATATAAATAATAACTCGTCTTTAACATTGCCCCTCAACTATGAGCATCAAGGCCATGCTTGGGCCGTAATCAATCACATCCATATCAGGCGAGAGATCATGGATAGCATTTTCCAATTGCTAGAAAAGTTCTTCAGCAAAACCAGCAAGCTTACTGCCATTCGCATGGAGCTAAAAATGAAACAGGGGACTATAGACAACAAGCCAATCAGCCATTTCTTCAAAAAGCTGAAACCCAAACTGATCCGACATTATGGCCCTTGCTACCACGGCTATATCTGGGTCAGAGAGAAAGCAAGGTCAAAAGCCCAACACTACCACTTGGCACTGCTACTAGATGGGCAAAAGGTTAAACACTCAGACAATGTTTACCGTTTAGCCAAGACGGAATGGACATATGGTTATCTTTCACTACCTGAGAACCCTTTTTATCACGTTCATCATGACCGTCTAGACGAACATCGGCTGCTGATCTACCGCTTGAGCTATTTGGCCAAAGCAGAAACAAAAGGAGATCGGCCACCAGCAGTCAAGGACTACCAAGTCAGCCGCAGCATCAGGATACAGTAAATAATGAAAAGCCGAATTTATGCACCAAGAATACCAAATCGTATTAGGAAACCGAAAGAAATGGGGTTCTGTGAACGCAAGGTATTCTGGCGTTACCATCAAGAGAACTTTGCCACTCTGGTGCTGCTGCAAGGTATTAGCATAAAGACGTATGCCGAGCTATACCGTCTCGACATACGTCTGACATATGTGAAATTCCAACCGCTGGGGGCAGCCACTCTGAGGTACAGGTTTTGGGAACAACAACGCCAGCAGTTTCAGACTGAACGAGCCCAGACTGGCATTACCGCTGAGGCATATATCCAGGCCCATAAACTGCAACAAAAGACAGCTAGGCTTGAGTTGAACCGCCAACCGATGGGTGAAAAGTGGGCCATACACTGCCGCCGTTACGAGTGGCAGTACGATAGCAGAGGAATCACCATTGCCCAGTATGCGGTAGAGAACAATTTGAATCCCTCCACCGCCCGGCGCTACATACGAAAAAAACGATCATTTTCAGGTCATCGCAAGGTCTGAAAAACCATGTAAAAAATTACCATTTTGAAAAAAATCAATATTTTCAAAATATTAGAAGCATATTCAACGATCGCTTTTCAATGCCCCGATCCCTCAGTGATCACTAAAACGATCCTTTTCCTCTTATACATGCCTTAGCTCTCTCTCGAGAGAGCCTTTCGCAATGACAGCGTAGAGTGCGATCTCGCCGTATCTAGTAATGACATATGTGAGACTCGATAGGGTTTTGTTTCCATTGAAGTGATAGCCTAGTCGATATTTATCAATCAGTTAACGACGAGATGGAACAACTTAACCGAGCCCTTGCCTTACACCAGTTACTTTTGGACTTTCGTTACCCTGTTCCACGCTCCGTCATACTCGAACGACTTGCGTGCTCAGCCAGCACTTTTAAACGGTTGTTGGAATTGCTGCGAGACCGTTATCAGGCGCCAATAATCTGGGACCCGATCGCTCGTGGTTATCGCTACGATACCGATGATGGCCGATTTACCTTTCCGGGCGTCTGGCTTACCGAATCGGAAGCCTTTGCGCTCTTGATGGCCAATCGTCTGCTGCAAGATGTGCAACCGGGTCTGCAGCAGCAGGGGCTGGCCCAGTTGCAGACTCGTATAGGCACACTGCTTGGTCCCCAGTGGCAAAGTCAGGCAGACCGACTACGAGTTGAGAGCATAGGGCGCCAATATGTAGCACCTGAACTATTCCTGCCGCTGGTGCAGGCCCTGTTTGCCAGGCGCCAACTCCAATTCCACTATAGTGCCACCTCCCATCAGGCCAAAATCCGGCACCTCTCTCCCCAGCGCCTGTGCTGGTATCGGGACAACTGGTACTTACTCGCCTGGTGCCACGAACGAAAGGCACTCCGAATCTTCGCTTTGAGCCGCATTGCCGACCCCCTTGAACTTGATGAGGTCGCCTACGACTGCGAGACGCAGGAGCTGGACGCACTCTTCTCCAACGGCTATGGCATCTTCGCAGGCAACACCATGCAGCAAGCCGAGTTGCGCTTTGATCCAAGCGCGGCTCCTTGGGTCAGAGACGTGCAGTGGCATCGAGATCAAATCCAGACATTAGAGCAGAGCGGCCATATTCGCTTGAGCTTCCCCTATGCCGACCAACGCGAACTAGTACGCGACCTGATGCGCTTTATCGGTGAGATCGAAGTGCTGGCACCACCTGAACTACGTCAGCGCGTGATAGCCGCCATGAACGCGGGATTAAATAAACATGGAGAAACCACTTCAGTAGCCCAACCGGTGAGCCAGTGAGGGGAGGAAAATGGCCAACGTGATGAAACAAAGGGCGGCGGCAATATGATGAACCGAAGACGAAAAACGACGGGCACAGAGTCAGAGATCACTACTGTCCCTTTTGAATTGTGCCCAGCCAAAACCTACCAAAACCAGCAAGGCGAACCCCAGTTTGGTCGGAGTGTGTTTAACCACTGTCAGATAGTGGGGGAAACCGCACGAGCTTTACTTAACCGCATGCCAAAGACGATTCGACACGTACTCTTTCCACCAGGGAGTGCCCTACAAGCCGCCCTTCACGACATCGGTAAGGTCAGCCCCGTATTTTTCCTCAAATTACAGTGTGCGGTTGAAGGTGAGCAGTCCTCTTGGCTGCAACGAATGCCTCAGTTCCGAGCAATACAGGAACGTGACTGGGGTGGACATGCCGGTGTCAGTGAGCTGGCCCTCGCCTCCATCACAAACAACCAGTTTGTTCCGCGAGTCGCCGGGCAGCACCACGGTTTTAATCCACCTGATGCGATGTTAAGCGCCAGTGCCGAGCAGCTTGGTGGGAAATCTTGGCAAGCAGAACGATGCAGGCTGGTGGAGGAGTTACAACGGGTTATGGGGGAAGAAATCCCCACTATCACGACGCAGGAACAAGCAAGACTATTAGCAGGGCTAACCACTGTGGCAGATTGGATTGGCTCTGGTCATCACTTTGAAGACCCTACAATCCCCTGGCAACCAAGAATAGAACAAGCATTGGATGATGCAGGGTTTGTCTTGCCTCAGGTGCGTAAAGGGCTTGCCTTCGGTGATATTTTCAGCGCTGAGGATGGGACACCTTATCAACCCAATGAACCTCAACAGCTTCTCCACCAGCACAGCCAGGGAGTCGGTGTCTATGTGCTTGAAGCACCGATGGGGCTAGGCAAGACCGAGGCCGCACTCTATGCAGCCTATAAAATGTTGGAAGAAGGCAAGGCCACGGGCATTTATTTTGCTCTACCCACTCAACTGACATCCAACAAGTTGTTAGACCGCTTTAATGACTACCTCAAGCAGATCCTGACCGAAGAGAGTCCACACCGTCACTCCCTACTGCTTCATGGCAGTGCCTGGTTGATCAATCAGGCGTTGGGAGAAGAGGGCAAACCCGGCCGTAGCTGGTTTGACAGTGCGAAGCGTGGTTTGCTGGCACCGTTTGCCGTGGGCACCCTCGATCAGGCATTGATGGCAGCCATGAACGTCAAGCACGGTTTTGTCAGGGCTTTTGGCCTGGCGGGTAAGGTGGTGATCCTCGATGAGGTGCACAGTTACGATGCCTACACGAGTGTGATCCTCGACGAGCTGATCCATCTACTTCGAACCCTGCACTGCACCGTAATTATTCTCAGCGCCACTCTGAGTCAGGCTCGCCGCAGTGAGTTGCTCGGGCAGCCGACACAGCAAGACACCTACCCTCTCATATCCGTATCAACGGGTATCACGCCATCACTGCCGCAAGAGCTGGCGGTAACACCAGAAGAATCCCGCTCAGTTCATCTGCAATGCAAACCCATGGCAGACCAGAGTGTGTTAGAGGAAGCGCTCATGCGAGCGACCCAGGGCCAGCAGGTGCTTTGGATTGAAAATACGGTGGCTGAGGCACAGGAACGTTATCTCGATCTGGCTGCCAGAGCACAGGAAGTGGGAGTGGCCTGTGGTTTACTGCACTCTCGCTTTACCGCACGGCATAGGCAAAACAATGAGGCACATTGGGTTAGCTGCTATGGCAAGGCGGGCAGAGCAGCCCGTGGGAAGCAAGGCCGCATCCTGATCGGCACTCAGGTACTAGAGCAATCTCTTGATATCGACGCCGATTTTCTGGTCAGCCGCATGGCGCCTACCGATATGTTGTTTCAGCGGCTTGGTCGTCTCTGGCGTCATGAACAGACCCCGAGACCCACCAATGCCCGCAGAGAGGCCTGGATCCTTACCCCTGACCTCGATGCTGCGCACCAAGACCCCTATCAGGCCTTTGGTGCAACTGCACACGTTTATTCACCTTATTTGCTCTGCCGTTCTTTGGAGGTTTGGCTTGTCCAGGTAAAGGAGGGGACAGTCTCCTTACCCGACCATATCCGCACACTGGTGGAGCTCACCTATCAGGATCGCAGCGAAGATGAAGTGATGACACGCTGGAAACGAGAGCTCTTTGACGGCACTCGCCTGCGTAAAGGGGTCAACAGTCTTCGGCAACTGGCACGACTTACGCTCTCTAAAGGGGGCAAGACCCTGCCCGAGGCCAAAGCGCAAACCCGCTACAGCGAACAGGAGAGCGGTGACTTGCTGCTCCTGTCTGAACTGTCTCTGGACAACCACGACCAGGCCACACTCCTGACTTTTCTCGACGGTGAGCAGGTTGTTATTCCATGGCATGCACATCGCCTTACCCCAGCAGAGTGGCGAGGCCGTGCGGCACTGGTGACCCAGCATCTGGTCAGCTGCCGTTTAAGCCAACTGCCTCGGCCACCAGCACGGCTCTGGTGTCAAAAAGCTGGTTTGGGCAATGTGCTGTATCTCGGTCATCCGGATCAGGATGACGCCGCTATTTCTATTGCCAAGGTCACTACAGATCATCAACTGCATACCATCGATGGCTGCTCACTCCCCTTAAGCGATCGCCTCTCCTATCGCTATCGGGATGACATCGGCCTCACCATTACCAAATACAAGGAGTAAGCCTTGGAACATCGCTTCAATCTGATCGACGAACCCTGGATCCCGGTGGCCGACAAAGGACGGGTCGGGCTGAAGGATATCTTCACCCACCCCGAATACCGGACCCTGGGTGGTAATCCGGTGCAAAAGGCAGCCATTCTGAAGCTCCTGCAAGCTATCGCCCAAGCCGCGACCACCCCACACAATCTGGAGGAGTGGCAACAACTAGGTTGGCGAGGCATGGCAGACAAAGTCTGCAGCTATCTGGCCCAATGGCACGATCGCTTCTATCTCTACGGCCCAGCCCCTTTTCTTCAAATGCCTGCCATTGCCAAGGCTGCCATCAAGAGTTTCGGCACCGTACTGCCCGATGTGGCGACCGGCAATACCACTGTGTTGACCCAATCCCAAGCGGAGCAGCCGCTCGATAATGGTGAGCGGGCGCTGCTCTTGCTCACTCAGATGGGCTTTGCGCTGGGGGGAAAAAAGGCAGACAACAGTGTTGTTCTGACTCCGGGTTATACCGGCAAGAACAATGACAAAGGTAAGCCATCCACGGGCAAGCCCGGTCCCTCTGTTGCACACATGGGCTTACTGCATAACTACTGTCTGGGCACATCACTGCTAGGGAGCATCTGGCTCAACCTCTTTACCGAGGCTGAAATTGCCGATCTCACCGTTTATCCATTTGGCTTGGGGACGCCTCCTTGGGAGCAGATGCCAGAGGGGGAAGATTGCCACATTGCAAACCAGCTCAAGGGCTCTCTGATGGGGCGGTTGATTCCCCTGTGTCGCTTCTGTTTATTGGCCGATGAGGGGCTGCATTACTCCGAAGGTATTGCACATGGCAACTACAAGGAGGGCGTTTTCGACCCTTCAGTGGCGGTCGACATCAATGGCAAGGAACCCAAGGCGCGCTGGGCCGATCCCGAACGCCGCCCCTGGCGCGAATTGACCAGTTTGCTCGGTTTTATCGGGCAAGGGGGCAGAGCACTTGATTGTTACCAGCTGAAACTGGCATTGCTCAAAGCCAAGAAACAGGAAGCGCCCTTTGCTATCTGGTCTGGGGGATTAAGGGTCAGCAGCAATGCAGGTGAACAGTATGCCTCCGGTTCGGACGACATGGTGGAGTCTCTCTGCTGGTTCTCTCCCGACGATATTAACGAGATCTGGTTTAACCATTTTCAAACCCAGATGATCCAGTTAGAAGGGCTGGCCAAGACCCTTTATGGCTGCGTGATCGGCTATTACAAGACGCAACTGATGGATGGTGAGTCATTTGCCAAACAGGCGAGCAATCTCTTCTGGCAACTCTGCGAGCGCCAGAGCCAGGCCCTGATCGAGGGGTGTGACAAGCCAGATACTCGCCAGCTACTGCGCCGTCAATTTGCCCGCTACACCACCCAGGTATTTGACCAGTGTTGCCCCCATCAAACGGCCCGGCAGATGGATGCCTGGGCCAAAGCCAAGCCAAACCTCTCCGCCTATTTGCAACAGGAGCAACCATGAGTACGCAAACGTCACAGAGTCGCGAGGTGGATTTTGTCGCATACCTCTGTCAGCGCTGCCAAAAAGACAAGGGATTTGCCGCCCGGCTGCGCCGTGCCGATAACCCCGCCACCGAGTATCAAAGTTGGGACACCCTGGCCGCCTTCGGGATAAATCTGGAGTGGGCCGAAGAGCGCCAACCATTTGCTCTAATTGCCGCAGCAGTGGCCCGCAGTGATCAGGCATGCAATGGTGCCTTGCCACTGGGGCAGGCGATAGCCCTCGCATTTAGCGAGGGACGCGAGAGCGATCAAGCCAAAGCCAGGCTACGCCGCCTGCTTGCCTGTGACGATACCGAAGAGGTATGCCGCATTTTGCGGCCATTGTTGACGTTGATCCGTAGCCGGGTCAATCAACCCCTCGATTACGCGGCACTGCTGGTGGACTTACGCTGGTTTCATCGCAGTGCAGATCGCGCCAAAGCACGCTGGGCCCAACAGTTTTACGGCAGGCAGGAAAAGGAGATGACAGCATGACCCTCTATGCCAGCGTGTTACGTCTGGATCGGGCTGCAGTGAAAGGACTGCGAGTGACCGACCTCTACTCACTACACCGGGTGGTTTACGGACTGTTTGAGGATGTTCGTTCAGAGGCACAGAAGCAGGCCAGCGTACCAAGCGGAATTCAATGGGTCGATAAAGGGGGTGATCACCTTTGTCGCCAGATCTTGCTGCTCTCGGACCGTCTTCCTCAAACCGGTGAATATGGTGAAGTTGAATCACGCTCTCTGCCCGACGATTTTCTGTCGCACCACCACTACCGCTTTACCGTCACAGTCTCTCCGACCAGACGAAATAGCCAGAGCCGTCAACTCAAGCCCGTGAAAGGTCGAGAGGCCATTGCAGACTGGTTTATCGAACGCAGCGCCAACAACTGGGGATTTAGTGTTGATCCCCTGCGGTTACAGGTCGATGACGTGAGAGTGGCCCAATTCAAGGGTAAAGCTGAACGTGACATCACCCTGCAGCAGGCGACCCTGAGCGGCTATCTCACCGTGACCGACCCCGAACGTTTCGCCCTGAGCGTGGCCAGCGGGCTGGGCCGTGGCCGCGCCTTTGGCTGTGGCCTACTGCAAGTCGTTCCCCTTATCGAACAACCCCTTTTCTGACAAGGAATCATCATGAATAACGCACTGAAAAATACCCGTATCGAGTTTCACATCCTCCAGTCTTTTCCTGTTACGTGTCTGAATCGGGATGATGTCGGAGCCCCCAAAACGGCCGTCGTAGGTGGCGTCACCCGCGCCAGGGTCAGCTCCCAATGCTGGAAGCGTCAGGTGCGTTTGGCCCTGCAAGAGTTTGGCGTCAAGTTGGGTATTCGCACCAAAAAGGTCGCCGAACTTGTTACAGAACATTGCATCAAACTGGGTGCGGCACAGGAACCGGCTCAGTTGTGTGCGAGTAAGATAGCTGAGCTGCTGGCCGACGATACTTTGCTGTTTATCAGCGACAGTGAAGCCGAAGCATTTGCTGGCTATGCCAAAGAGCAGGGGTTCGACGCAAGCAAGATCAAAGATAAAGATCTGGCAAAGTTTGCTAAAAAAAGCCTCAACCCAGCCCTGGATGCGCTAGATATCGCTCTCTTTGGTCGCATGGTCGCCAAGGCAGCAGACATGAATGTCGAAGCAGCCGCCTCTTTCAGCCACGCCATCTCAACCCACAAGGTGGCCAATGAAGTGGAATTCTTCACTGCGCTCGATGACCGGCAAGAAGAGCCAGGTTCGGCCCACATGGGGAGCCTGGAATTTAACTCCGCCACCTACTACCGCTATATCAGCCTGGATCTGGGTCAACTCGCCGACACCATGGGTGGGGATGAACTAAATAAAGAACAGTTGAAACAGGCCATCGCCGCCTTTACCAAGACGCTGTTTGTCGCGGTTCCCGCTGCTCGTCAGACTACCCAATCCGGCGCCAGTCCATGGGAGTTTGCCAAAGTGTTGGTTCGTAAGGGACAGCGCTTGCAGGTGCCATTTGATGAGCCAGTAAAAGCCGCTGGCCATGGCTTTTTACTCCCCAGCGTGGAAGCCCTCAAAGGCTATATCTCCAAGAAAGAAGCGCTCACCGGCAGCCTGTTTGGCAAATTGGGAGATTACGAGTGGGGCGAAGACGAGACATTCAGTTTGGATCACCTGATCGCTAAGCTGCAAAGCCATGTGGAGTAAGTCATGAGTCAACCCTACCTATTGCTATGGCTGGAGGGGCCACTACAAAGCTGGGGGCACGATTCCCGCTTTGGACGACGTGAGACCCTGCACTTTCCGACCAAGTCCGGGGTCCTCGGGATGGTCTGTGCTGCCCTAGGGGCTGGTGGCCCCCAGACATCCCTGCTCGCCCGATTTGCCGATCTCGATATGCAGGTCCACAGCTTTGCTCGTCGTCACAAGAACAGTGAGCTAGTGCCCCGTGAGCCCTTATTGCGCGATTTTCATATGGTGGGCAGTGGCTACGATGACAAGGACCCTTGGCAGAGTCTGCTAATCCCAAAAACCAGTGAAGGAAAGAAAGCGGTGGGAGGAGGCACAAAGATGACCTACCGCTACTACCTGCAAGATCAGGCGTTTGCCGTACTGCTCCAGGTCCCTGATGACCTGTTAACCGAGGTCGCCCAGGCTTTGCAAAATCCGGTCTGGGATCTCTCCCTTGGCAGGAAAACCTGCGTACCCACCGAGTTCATCTTTCAGGGACAGTTTGCCAACCGGGGTGACGCACTGGCTGCAGCCCTCAATTTGGCCGAACAGAAGCAACGAACCCGGGACTTTATGGTGATACAGGGAGCCACTGAAGGGGGTGAGCTGCTGACATTAAACGATGTTCCGCTGCAATTTGGTCAGCATAAACGTTATCGGGATCGGCAGGTGACGCTGATAAACGAGGGCTAAACCATGGGTGGTGATCAACGTCTATTCGTCAAGATCACCCGGGAGTCCCTGCCTCAGGTCAAGGATAAATACCCCTTTATCTACCTAGAGCGGGGGCGCCTCGAGATTGACGACAGCAGTCTAAAGTGGCTCGATGCCGAAGGCCAAGTCGTGCGTCTGCCGGTAGCTACTCTCAATGCCATCTTGCTAGGCCCTGGCACCAGCCTGACTCACGAGGCAGTCAAGACTGCAGCGGCAGCCAACTGTGCTATCTGCTGGGTGGGGGAAGATAGTCTGCTCTTCTACGCGGCAGGTTTTTTACCCACCGCCAATACCCGCAACCTCAATCACCAGATGCGGCTAGCCTGCAATAAAAAGTCATCCCTCGAGGTAGCTCGCCGCATGTTTGCCTATCGCTTTCCCGATGCAGATCTGGCAGGTAAGAGCCTTAAGGAAATGATGGGAATGGAAGGTAGCCGAGTGCGCGCACTCTATCAGCAAAAGGCCCAACAATATGGGGTCGGTTGGAAAGGGCGTCAGTATACTCCCGGTAAAATGGACCTCAGTGATACCACAAATCGGGTGTTGACCTCCGCTAACGCAGCTCTCTACGGCATCCTTTGTTCCGCACTCCATGCCATGGGTTACTCCCCTCATATGGGGTTTATCCACTCGGGCAGTCCGCTGCCCTTTGTTTACGATCTAGCAGATCTCTACAAAGAGAACCTCTGCATCGATCTTGCCTTTTCCCTGACCCGTGAGATGGCTGGGCGCTACGAAAAAGCGCTGGTCTCATCTCGCTTTCGAGAGAAGGTGATCGCGCAGGATCTGCTCGCTAGCTTAGCCAGAGATATTCCGTCGTTACTTGGAGGGGCAAGTACTGATGCTGATAGTACTGGCTAATGATTTGCCCCCTGCGGTACGAGGACGAATGAAGCTCTGGTTTATCGAGCCGAGGCCCAACGTCTTTGTCTCTGGCATTAAAGACTCGGTCGCTGACACAGTGATCGAATACCTCTACCAGCACTGTTCACCGGCAGCTGGTGTGGTGATATTCAAGAGCATCGCCAAAACACCGGGCTATCAGATCCGTTCCATAGGCTCACCGACCAAGACGCTCTGTGAGATAAACGGACTGCAGCTGGTGGTAGAAAAGCTACTCGACCAGTAAGCCAACCACAATCTGTAGCTGGCTTGGCGCGATCTTTAACAATATATCGGTGTCTTCCCCACACCCGTGGGGGTGTTTCTGGCCCGCGCCTGCGCATCAAAGTCCATCCCCTGTCTTCCCCACACCCGTGGGGGTGTTTCTCTTGTGGGCTCCAGCTTTAGCTTCGTGTTCAGGTCTTCCCCACACCCGTGGGGGTGTTTCCTACCCCAGCGGCACCCCTCTGATAGTTGCCCGGTCTTCCCCACACCCGTGGGGGTGTTTCCAGGCTGGCCTTGAGCACTCCGGTGTTTACAAGGTCTTCCCCACACCCGTGGGGGTGTTTCGAATGGAGCGCTTGGATAGGGTGGTGAGGTTCAGTCTTCCCCACACCCGTGGGGGTGTTTCTCTGATTGCGGCCAGTGGTAAGCGCATCAATCAGTCTTCCCCACACCCGTGGGGGTGTTTCCCCGATAACTATAAGCGTGTCCGGTGGGACTGTGTCTTCCCCACACCCGTGGGGGTGTTTCCCCTACCGCCATGCTGATCCGTGTCACCAAGGAGTCTTCCCCACACCCGTGGGGGTGTTTCCGCCTTGGCGTCCAGATTGCCACCCCGTGACCAGTCTTCCCCACACCCGTGGGGGTGTTTCTGTATTTAGCCCAGCAAGCTGGTTTGGCCTTGGGTCTTCCCCACACCCGTG
>NZ_CAWMDN010000123.1:0-103927 GCF_963866575.1 Aeromonas sp. L_1B5_3 | reverse complement strand
CCAGTAGCCAGCGTTTGATGGGAATGCCGCCGGCATAACCGGTTAGCTCGCCGCTGCGGCCAATCACCCGGTGGCAGGGCACTATGATGCTGAGCGGATTGCGCCCGTTGGCGGCTCCCACGGCTCTGACCGATTTGGGATTGCTGATGGTTTGGGCAATCTCGAGATAGCTGACGGTTTCGCCGTAGGGGATGTCACAGAGGGCGCGCCATACCGCCTGCTGGAATGGCGTGCCACGGGCGGCCAGCGGCAGGTCGAATTGCTGCAGACGACCGGCGAAGTAGGCAGCGAACTGCTCGACGAAGGGAGCAAGAGCCAGATCATCCCGTTGCCACTCAGCGGTCGGAGTTACCGGCTGCTCCCCCCGCACGAACTCCACATAGCGCAGACCATCCCGATCGATGGCGATGAGCAGAGGGCCGTGGGCGCTGTCGCAAAAGCTGTATTTCATGTTGTCATCCTCGGGCCAGTGTTAGTCCAGCACCAGCTTGCCGCGGGTCGATTTGATCTCCCCCTTGCGCTTCTTGGCATCAACCCGTTTGCGCTGGGAGCTGCGGGTCGGCTTGGTGGCATGGCGGGCCTTGGGGCGCCATGCCGCCTTTTTCAGCAGTTCGACCAGACGGCTCATCGCCTCCTTGCGGTTCATGTCCTGACTGCGGTGGCTCTCGACCCGGATCAGGATAAAACCGTCATGCACCCGGCTGTCGCTCAGCTTGTCGAGCCCCTCCTTGTAGAGTGGGGTGAGGCTGGGAGAGTTGCGGTAATCGAAGCGCAACCAGACGGCGGAGTCGGTCTTGTTGACGTGCTGGCCACCGTTGCCCTGGGCCCGCATGGTCTGGAATTGCAGCTCATGCCAGGGGAGGGTAACGCTGTTGGAGATGACTAACATACTGCTGTGCTCTTGTTTGGTGCAGAGGCGCTGACCGCCACAGCGTGGTGCCTCATTATGGGGCGCGTGGCAGGCCGATCCTGGCTCGCTTTGGGTGTTGCTCCGTAATTAGACGCTATCTTCATGAAATTTAATAATAAAAATACTTGGCACAAGAATTGATTCCCGGTTTATGACACACCATGGATTGGGAGCAACCAGATGAAGCTGATTAGTGCGATTATCAAACCGTTCAAGCTGGACGATGTCCGCGAGGCCATTGCCAACCTGGGGGTGGAGGGGTTGACCGTGTCCGAGGTCAAGGGATTTGGCCGCCAGAAGGGACACACCGAATTATACCGGGGGGCCGAGTATCAGGTCGACTTTTTACCCAAGGTGAAGCTGGAGATCGCCACCACGGATGACAACGTGGAAGGGGTGATCGAGGCGATCTGCAAGGCGGCCTATACCGGCAAGATCGGTGACGGCAAGATCTTCGTTTATGACCTGTTGCAGGCGGTGCGTATTCGTACCGGCGAGAACGACGAAGAGGCGCTCTGATCGCCGGTTTGTCACCTCGCTTGCCATGGCAAAACCCGATTGGGGCTGGATGGGATTCTATCCGGCCCTTTTATTTATGCCGCGTTTAAATATGTGAACTTCCCCCGCCACTCCTCCTTGATCTCGCAATGGGAATATGCAGAATGCAAACGGAAATTGTTCTCACTCGATTTAGCAACTCAAGGAATGGATGATGAAAATGAAGATGCTGGCACTGGCTTTTTCTGCATTGGCAGCCCAGTCTGCGTTGGCGGCAGGAGAGGTGAATGTCTACTCCAACCGGCAGGATGAGCTGATCAAGCCCATCATCCAGCAGTTCGAGAAGGAATCGGGCATCAAGGTGAACGTGGTGTTCGCCAAAGAGGGGCTGAACGAGCGTCTGGAGCGGGAAGGCAAGCTCTCTCCGGCCGACCTGATGCTGACAACCGATATCAGCCGTCTGACCGATCTGGTAGACAAGGGGCTGGTGCAGCCGGTAGAGAGCAAGATCCTGCAGGAGAACATCCCTGCCAGCTATCGCGATCCGGAGAACCGCTGGTTCGCCCTGACCACCCGGGTGCGTGCCATCTACTCCAGCAAGGATCGCCTCGGCAAGCTCGATACCATCAGCTACGAAGATCTGGCCAAGCCGGAATTCAAAGGGAAAATCTGCACCCGCAGTGGCAAGCATGAGTACAATGTGGCGCTGGTCTCCTCGATGATTGTCCATCACGGTATGGCCGAGACCAAAACCTGGCTGGAAGGGGTCAAAGCCAACCTGGCGCGCAAGCCGCAGGGCAACGACCGGGATCAGGTCAAGGCTATCAAGGATGGCATCTGTGACCTGTCGCTCGGCAACAGCTACTATCTGGGCGCCATGTTGAAGGATCCGGCGCAGAAAGCCTGGGCTGATGCCGTCTACATCAACTTCCCGAATCAGGCCGACCGCGGTGCCCACGTCAACGTGAGCGGCGTGGCCATGACCAAGTATGCCAAGAACAAAGAGGCCGCTCAGAAGCTGATGGAGTTTCTGGCTGGCGACACCGCCCAGCACATGTATGCGGACGTGAATGCCGAGTATCCGGTCAAGGCCGGGGTCGAGCCTTCCGCCATGGTCAAGTCCTGGGGCAGTTTCAAGTCTGACGCACTACCGGTCAGCGATTACGCCAAGCACCGCAAGGACGCCTTGCAGTTGCTGGATGAAGTGAAGTTCGACTTGTAATTCAGATGGGGCCAATGGCCCCATCAACCTCTGTGGTCTCATGAAAAATTCTGGATGGATTACCGGCAGCTGGGCCACCGCCCTGCTGCTGGCTTTGCCGGTGCTCGCTCTCGTCTTCTCTGCCTTCTCGGCTGAGGGAGAGCTGTTTCGCCACCTCGCCGATACCGTGCTGCTCGACTATCTGGCCAATACCCTGGGGCTGGTGGTTGGCGTGGTGCTGCTCAGCCTGCTGTTTGGTGTGCCAACCGCCTGGCTGGTAGCCATGTGTCAGGTGCCGGGGCGTCGTGCCCTGCAGTGGGCCTTGATGCTGCCGATGGCGATGCCCTCCTATATCGTCGCCTACGTCTATACCGACCTGCTCGACTACTCGGGCCCGCTACAGGCCGGGTTGCGCGCCCTCTTTGGCTGGAACAGTCCAGCCGATTACTGGTTTCCGGCCATTCGCTCCCTTGGCGGCGCTGCCTGGGTGCTGGCACTGGTGCTGTTCCCCTATGTCTATCTGCTGACCCGCGCCTCCTTTCTGGAGCAGTCAGTCAGCCTCATTCACTCCAGCCGCCTGCTCGGCTGTACCCCGTGGCAGAGCTTTCGTCGCCTCAGTCTGCCGCTGGCGCGCCCCGCCATCATGGTGGCGGTATCGCTGGTGGCGATGGAGACGCTGGCCGATTTTGCCACCGTCCACTTCTTTGCCATCAACACCCTGACCACGGCGGTCTACGACACCTGGCTCGGCTATGGCAGTCTGGCCACCGCGGCCAAACTCTCCTGCCTGATGCTGCTGGCGGTGGTGCTGCTGATCGCGCTGGAGCGCCGCTCGCGCAGTCGGCAGCAGGTGTTCCAGAAGTCGATGGGCCATGAGCAGCCGCTGCGCTATCCGCTCAAGGGGATGAGTCGCGCTCTGGCCGCTCTCTGGTGCTGGGGGCTGGTGCTGGCCGGTTTCGGCCTGCCGTTTGTCATCCTGCTCGATTACGGGGTGCGCTACTTCGAGTTGTCGTGGACACCGGAGTTCGTTCGTTTTGCCGGTAACAGTTTGCTTATCTCGGCGCTGACTGCCCTGCTGGCGATGGGGATTGCCCTGCTGCTCGGCTTCTGTCGCCGCCTCGATGGCGGGGTCAAGAGCCTGCTGCCGCTGCGCATCGCCGCCATGGGTTACGCCATGCCGGGTACCGTGCTCGCCATCGGGGTGCTGGTGCCGCTCACTGCCCTCGATTTTGCCATCAATGATCTCGCCGAGTGGTTAGGGCGTCAGGGGCCGGGGCTACTGCTGACCGGCACCATCACCGCCATCGTGTTCGGCTATCTGGTGCGCTTCGTGGCCATCGCCATCGGCTCGGTGGAGAGCAGCATGGGCAAGATCTCCCCCAGCCTCGACATGGCGGCCCGATCTTTGGGGCAGGGGGATGGCGCCATGCTGCGCCAGGTCCATCTGCCGCTGGTGCGCCGCGGTCTGTTTGCCGGTGCCATGCTGGTGTTTATCGAATCCATGAAGGAGCTGCCCGCCGCCCTGCTGCTGCGGCCGTTCAACTTCGAGACTTTGGCGACCCACGTCTACCAGTTCGTCTCGGACGAGATGCTGGAGCGCGGCGCGCTCGGCGCCATCGTCATCGTGCTGGTGGGGCTGTTGCCGCTGATCTGGGTCAACCGCACTCTGGATAGTCCCGGCCACTGAGTCGCCACGTCGGCCAATGAAATTGCATGCGGTGTGCTGAACCGAAAGGCAGTGCGCCGCCAGAAACGAGAGGAAGTCAGCCTTGTCCTGTTTGCAGGTTGAAAATGTCAGCTGCCGTTACAACGGCCGCAATGTGCTGGAGCAGCTCTCCCTGACGGTGGCGGACAACGAGATCGTCTGCCTGCTGGGAGCGAGCGGCTGTGGCAAAACCACGTTGCTCAAGGCCATCGCCGGCCTGCTGCCGCTGGCCGAGGGGACGATCCGCCTCGGTGATACCCTGCTCGACGGGCCGGGTGCCAGTGTGCCGCCCGAGGCGCGCAATATCGGGATGATCTTTCAGGATTATGCCCTCTTCCCCCATCTGACGGTGGCCGACAACGTCGGTTTCGGTCTGACCCGGCTCGATCGCCGCGCCCGCCAGCAGCAGGTGGATGAGGCGCTAGCGCTGGTCAATCTGCAGGGGCTGGGGGATCGTTATCCGCACCAGCTCTCCGGCGGCCAGCAGCAGCGGGTGGCCATCGCCCGGGCGCTGGTGTGCAAGCCGCGGCTGATGCTGCTGGATGAGCCCTTCTCCAACATCGACACCCAGGTGCGGATGAAGTTGATCCTCGAGATCCGCGCCCTGCTCAAGCAACAGGGGATCGGCGCTATCTTCGTCAGCCACAGCAAGGAGGAGGCGTTCGCCTTCGCCGATCGGCTGGCGCTGTTTCGCGCCGGTCATATCGAACAGGTGGGCCAGCCGGAGCAGCTCTATCGCCGCCCGCAAAACCGCTTCGTGGCGGAGTTTCTCGGCGGGGTCAACTATCTGGCTGCCGAGGTGGTGGACAGCCACTGCGTACAGACGGCACTCGGGGTCATTTGTGGCAGCGAGCCCCATGGCTGGGCGGTGGGTGAGCAGTTGCAGCTGATGCTCAGACCCCAGCAACTGCTGCTGGAGAGCGCCGCAGATGGGGAGCTCAAGGTGGTGGAGCAGCAGTTCCTCGGCCATCACTGTCGTGTGCTGTTCGAGTGTGGCGATCTGCAGCTGGAAGCGAGCATTGGCGAGCCTCTTGAGGGGATGCGGGCCCGCATCCGGGTGGCGCCTCATACGCTGGTGTTGTTTGACCCTTTACCCTGAACGCGTGATATCGTCGTGAAATCAAAGAACTGGAGCTGCTCTGGTTTATAATCGCGCAACGCTAATAGCCCATAACGCTAACGCCTACTCAGGGGAGAGATATATGAAAGCCCAAGCCGGGATCTGCGCAGAGCCGAATCTGCACGCCCTCTATCTGATGTTCAATCGCACCGGCGATGCCGCCGAACTGGTCGGCCGTCTGGCCAAACTGCCCGCCTTGTGGCAGGCGGTCGCCGCCGATTTCCCCGAGGCCGGTTTCAGCGGTCTGGTCGCCGTCGGCGCCGATGCCTGGGATGGTCTCTACCCTGCCGCACGTCCGCCCCAGTTCCGCAGCTTTATGGCGCAATCCGCCAACGGTCAGGAAGCCCCCAACACTCCGTTTGATCTCTTCATTCAGCTGCGTGCCGATCGGGTGGACGTGCTGCACCACGCCGGTCATCGCGTGATGGCGTTGCTGGCCGGACTGGTAGAGCTGGCCGAAGAGGTGCGCGGTTTCCGCAATCTGGATTGCCGTGACCTGACCGGTTTCGTCGATGGCACCGAGAACCCGCAGGATGAGCACCGCGCCGAAGTGGCGCTGCTGGCCGAGGGCGAGTTTGCCGGTGGCTCCTACATCCACGTTCAGCGCTGGGTCCACGCCATGAGCGACTGGGAGAAGCTGGCGCAAAAAGAGCAGGAAGACATCATCGGTCGCACCAAGCCCGACAATATCGAGTATGAATCTGCCGCCAAGCCGCTGACCGCCCACATCAAGCGGGTCAACCTCAAGACCCCGAAAGGGGAGTCCATGGAGATCCTGCGCCAGAGCATGCCCTGGGGCACCATGACCGAGCAGGGGCTCTATTTCATCTCCTGCTGCCGCACACCGCAGCACTTCAACGCCATGCTGGCCAGCATGTACAAGGGGGAGGGCAGCCACTTCGATCACCTACTGCGCTTCACCAAAGCAGTGACTGGCGCCGCCTTCTTCGCCCCATCGGAAGGTTTTCTGATGGCGCAGGGCAAGTAATAGCGGATGTGACAGCGCCACCTTCCCCCTCGTGCAGCAGATACGCAAAAGGGCGACCGCTTGCCATATAGATCGGGCGGTTGGGGTGGCTTGTCATGCTCCGAGAGCTGCTGACGCTGCCGACTAGATTGTTTCGCTGGTGCAACGAAAATCAATTTCCGCCAGTGATAATTGCAACAATCTCGATCAGCATCGCGAGTGGGAGTGTAGAGATAGGGGGCAGAGCAGGCTCCCGATCTGCTGGCTCACCAAACAAAAATCCCGGCCTTGGCCGGGATTTTTCGTTCTGGCGTGACCGCTATGACGCGGCGGCAACCATCACGGAGTCTGTTCGAACAGCTCGAGGGCGGAGAGGTAGAGCTCTTCGATATCGGTATCGCTGGTCGGGGTGATGAAGATGGTGTCGTCACCGGCGATGGTACCGAGGATCCCCTCTGCCTTGCCGAGGGAGTCGAGCAGGCGGGCGATCAGCTGGGCTGCGCCCGGGCTGGTGTGGATCACCACCAGTGCGCCGTTGTGGTCGACATCCAGCACCAGATTCTTGAGCGGGCTGGAGGTGGTGGGCACACCCAGTTCCACCGGCAGGCAGTAGACCATCTCCATCTTGGCGTTGCGGGTGCGAACGGCGCCGAAGCGGCTCAGCATGCGCGATACCTTGGACTGGTTGATGTTCTCGAAGCCCAGTTCTTGCAGGGCAGTGACGATCTCTGCCTGGGAGCCAAAGCGCTCTTCTTTCAGCAAGGCTTTAAAGGCCTTGGCCAGTTTTTCTTGCTTGTCGTTATGTTTCATCTTGGTCTCACGAATGAGGAGGTGTGGCGGCCTGTTTCAGAGCCAGGCGGCAGATACGAACAGCGTGGCTATTTTGCATTCATATGCCGTTTTTTGCAAGGAAGCGGCGCTTGTTCTGCATATTGATTCAAAAATGGCTTGCATCAACCTTTATAAGGGATAGAATCGGGACGAAATTTTGAAAACTTATTCAATTGGGCTGTATGGGTATTGAATTAATAGGTATCGAGAAGTCCTGGCACAAGGTGCCGGTACTGCAACAGGTGAGCTTTCGGACATCCCCCGGTGAGACCTTGGTACTGCTGGGCCCGAGCGGTGCAGGCAAGAGCTCGCTGCTACGCATGATGAACCTGCTGGACACCCCGGATGCCGGTGTTCTGCGTATAGGGAAAAATGAATTTTCTTTCCCGAGCCCCCTCTCCGCTGCCGAATTCAATCGCCAGTCCCAACTGCTGCGTCGCAAGGTGGGCATGGTGTTCCAGCAGTACAATCTCTGGCCACACCTCACCGTGATGGAGAATCTGATTGAAGCGCCGGTCAAGGTGCTGGGCATGAGCAAGGAGGCGGCCATCGAGAAGGGCGCCTATCTGCTGGCCCAGCTGCAACTGGCCGACAAGCGCGATGCCTGGCCGGCACGCCTCTCCGGCGGTCAGCAGCAGCGGGTGGCCATTGCCCGCACCCTGATGATGGATCCGGAAGTGCTGCTGTTTGACGAGCCGACCGCCGCCCTCGATCCCGAGATCACCAAGGAGGTGGCCGAGATCATCCGCACCCTGAGCCAGACCGGCATCACCCAGGTGGTGGTGACCCACGAGGTCGACTTCGCCCGCAAGGTCGCCAGTCAGGTGATCTATCTGGAGAAAGGGCGGATCATCGAGTCCGGCTCCGCCGCCATTTTCCAATCCCCGCAAACCAGCCGGTTTGCCGAATTCTTGATGCATTGATACTGAATCGATAAGGAAGCTGTCATGAAAAAGAGTCTGTTGCTGGTCGCAGCCATGGGGCTGCTGAGCACCTCCATACTGGCCAAAGAGATCAAGTTCGCCACCGAGGCCACCTACGCACCGTTCGAATATCTGGACGACAAGAACGAGTTTCAGGGTTTTGACATCGATCTGGCGCGCGCCATCTGCGAGCAGGCCAAGCTGGAGTGCAGCTTCCACAACCAGGCTTTTGACAGCCTGATCCCCAGCCTCAAATTCCGTCGCTATGACGCCGCCATCGCCGCCATGGACGTGACCCCGGAGCGGGCTGCGCAGGTCGATTTCTCCGATATCTACTACCAGAACTCTGCCGTGTTCGTGGCCAAAAAAGGCGCCTTCAAGGGGCCAGAAGGGTTGGTAGACAAGACGGTCGGCGTGCAGAACGGCACCTCCCACCAGTCCTATCTGGTGGATAACTGGGTGAGCAAGGGGCTGCTGACTGTGCCCTACGCCAGCTACCAGAGCGCCTTCCTCGACATGATGAACGGCCGCACCGACGGCGTCTTTGCCGATACCGCCGTCGCCGCCGACTGGCTGAAGCAGCACAAGGAGTACGCCGTGGTGGGTGCGCCGGTGACCGATGCCAAGTACTTCGGTACCGGCTTTGGCATCGCGGTGGCCAAGGGCAATCAGGAGTTGCTGACCCAGCTGAACAAGGGGCTGGCCGATATCAAGGCCAACGGCACCTATCAGAAGATCTTCGACAAATACTTCGCGCACTAAGCCATGTTGAGCCTGTTGTTGGATGCAGCCTGGATGACCCTCGGGCTGGCCCTGGCATCCCTGGTCGGGGGCATGGTGCTGGCACTGGCGTTCAGTGCGGCCGAGCTGAGCAAGCAGCGCGCTCTGGTGTGGCCGGTGGCCACCCTCACGACCCTGATCCGCGGGTTGCCCGAGCTGTTGGTGGTGCTGTTCATCTACTTTGGCTCGACCCAGGTGCTGTTTCTCATCACCGGCGAGTATGTGGAGTTCAGCCCGTTCGCCTGCGGCGTGCTGGCGCTCTCTCTGCTATTCGCCAGCTATGCGACCCAGACCCTGCGGGCGGCGCTCAATGCGGTGCCCTCAGGGCAGCGGCTGGCGGCGCTGGCGCTCGGCCTTGGCAAGAGTCACATCTTCTTTCGCATCGTGTTGCCGCAGGCGTGGCGCCACGCCCTGCCGGGCCTCGGCAACCAGTGGCTGGTACTGCTGAAAGATACCGCGCTGGTGTCGCTTATCGGGGTGAACGAGATGATGCGTCAGGCCCAGATGGCCTCGGCCAGTACCTATCAGCCCTTCACCTGGTATGCCGCCGCCGCCATCATCTATCTGGCCATCAGCCTGGTGAGCGAGTATGGCCTCGGCCTCGCGGCCCGCTACACCCGTCGCTACGGAGGCTAATCGATGCAAGAGTATCTTGTGACCCTGCTGGGGGGCTTGCTCACCACGCTGGAGCTGACCCTGTTCAGCCTGCTGCTCGGCTTCGTGCTGGCGGCCCTGATGACCTGGGTGCTGGAGTTGCGGCTGCCGGTGGCGACCCAGCTGGTACAGCTGTGGGTGTTGCTCTTTACCGGTACGCCGCTGCTGATCCAGATCTTCCTCATCTACTACGGGCCGGGTCAGTTCGAGTGGCTGAAAGCCAGCCCGCTCTGGCCGCTGCTCAAGCAACCCTGGTTCTGTGCCGTGCTGGCGCTGGGCCTCAACACTGCGGCTTACTCCACCCGGTTGTTCAAGGGGGCGCTCGACGCCATTCCTGCCGGTGAGGTGGAGGCGTGCCGTGCGCTCGGTTTTAACGGTCGTCAGACCCTCTGGATGAAGGTGCGCCACGCCGCCCGTCATCTGGTGCCAGCCTACTCCAACGAGGTGATCCTGGTGCTAAAGGGAAGCTCCCTCGCCAGTACCATCACTATCATGGACATCATGGGGCTGGCACAGGGACTCAATGCCCAGACCTATGACACCCTTGCCGTCTTCGGCGTTGCGGGGGCCCTTTACCTCACCATGAACGGATTGTTAACAATTGGTTTTCGTTGGTGTGAAAAGCGGGCGTTGGCATTCCAGGCTTGAGTCGGCATAACTACCTCTTTATGGGAGGGTGAAGTGCAGAAAAACTGTGCTTCCCCTCCAATTTTTTGGATTTTTCCCCATTTTTATTCGCTGCCTGTTTCTTGGCTCACAGAACCCGTGACTGCAACTGTTATCAGATTGTTTTTTATGGGGGGATCCATTAAGGTTGGGCGCACAAGAACAAATAACCTTAAACCTACGCTTAAACATGGAGTTGATCATGAAAGTTGCCGTTCTGGGTGCCGCTGGTGGCATCGGTCAAGCCCTTGCTCTGCTGTTGAAAAACCGTCTGCCGGCCGGCTCCGAGCTGAGCCTGTATGACATTGCCCCGGTCACTCCGGGCGTAGCCGTAGACCTCAGCCATATTCCTACCGACGTCGCCATCAAGGGTTTCTGCGGTGAAGATCCGACTCCTGCACTGGTTGGTGCCGACGTGGTGCTGATCTCCGCCGGTGTGGCGCGCAAGCCGGGTATGGATCGCTCCGACCTGTTCAACATCAACGCCGGGATCGTCAAGAATCTGGTGGAGAAGTGCGCGGCAGCCTGCCCGAAAGCGCTGATCGGCATCATCACCAACCCGGTCAACACCACCGTCGCCATCGCCGCCGAAGTGCTGAAGAAAGCCGGTGTCTATGACAAGCGTCGCCTGTTCGGTGTCACCACTCTGGACGTGATCCGCGCCGAGACCTTCGTCGCCGCCGCCAAAGGGCTGAACGTGGACAAGGTTCGCGTCAACGTGATCGGTGGCCACAGTGGCGTGACCATTCTGCCGCTGCTCTCCCAGATTGAAGGTGCCTCCTTCACTGCCGAAGAAGTGGCTGCCATGACCAAGCGTATTCAGAACGCCGGTACCGAAGTGGTTGAAGCCAAGGCCGGTGGCGGTTCCGCCACTCTCTCCATGGGTCAGGCTGCCTGCCGTTTCGGTCTGTCGCTCATCAAGGGCCTGCAGGGCGAAGCCAACGTCATCGAGTGTGCCTACGTGGAAGGCAACGGCGAACACGCTACCTTCTTTGCACAGCCGATCCTGCTGGGCAAGAATGGTGTCGAAACTGTGCTGGACTACGGCAAGCTGAGCGCCTTCGAGCAGGAAGCGATGGAAGGGATGCTGGCCACCCTGAAAGCCGATATCCAGCTGGGTGTCGACTTCGTCAAATAAGCGGCATGACCGCATCAAAAGGGAGCTTCGGCTCCCTTTTGCGTTGTTGGGCTCCCGCCAGCTTAAGAAGATGGGGGTTGTGGCCGATAACAGAGAGCAGCAGGAGATCCCTTATGATGAAACCCCTTACCCTTCTCTCCCTTATCTGTCTGGCTGGTGCGCCCCTTTATGCCGCCGAGCCGGTGCCGGCTGCCTCGGCTGCTCCCGCCACCGCTGGCGAAACGGCGCCCGCATCAGCGGCGACTGCTACTCCGGCTCCCGTGTTGTTGCCAGCCGAAGCGGCGGCTCCTGCTCCCGCGGCTACCGGTGAGGCGGCTCCGTCGGCGGCGGTGACTGCGGCCCCTGCGCCTGTGTTGTTGCCGGCTGATCCGGTAGCTCCTGCTCCGGCCGCAGAGCCCGCTTCAGCCCCCGTGCCAGCCGCGCCACCTGCCGAACCTGCGCCTTCGGTGGCACCGCTGAATGCCGGCGACCTGCAGGCGGTGGCCATCTATCGTCAGGACGAGCTGCTCAACTGGATCGAGCAGGGACGCCACCTCACTCAGGTGAAACAGGATCGCTGCCAGTTGACTCAGGATATCGAGGCGCGAGCGTCGGTGATGAAGATCCCTGCCTACCAGTTCCTCTGGGGGGATATGCTGGCCTGGGGGGTCTGTACCAAGTCCAACGCCGAGCTGGGGGTGCAATATATGTGGGAGGCGGCCAATCAGGGGCTGGCTCCCGCGCTGGAGCAGCTGGGCCGCTACTACTGGAAAGGGACGCTGGTGCAGAAGGATCTGGTTCGCGCCGAGACGCTGATGCGTGAAGCGGCCAGCCTCGGTTTTCTGCGGGCTCGCATGGAGTGGGTCGAGATGTTGCTGCAGGGGATGGGGAGCCCGCTCGATTACGAGGATGCCTACCGTTGGCTGCACGGCTCCGTTATCGGTGATAAAGCCCTGCACCAGAAGGCGGCCAGTCTGCTGAGTCGGCTTGGCAACCGGATGCCGGCCAACGTGGTGGCCCGCGCCAAGGCGATGCACTGATCCAAAAAATGACCCACAGGTCTGCACCTGTGGGTCCGGTTCCTGCCGCCGTGCCATGACAGGCTGGAACCTCCTTTCGTTATATGGCTACCCGGCGGTTATAGATCTTGGTGGGGGCCAAAAACTTCGTAATGGAGCTGGCTTGCGGGGATCCCGGCCTCAGTCAGCTGGCGCTTCACCTCCTGCATGAAACCGAGCGGGCCACAGAAGTAGTAGTGGGCCTCTGGTGTGATGCGCTCCTTCACTGCGTTCAGATCCATGGTGCCGCTGAAGTCGTAATCCTCTCCCTGCTTGTCGCTCTCTGCGGGCTCCCGATACCAGACCCGACTGACCAGATTGGTGTGCTGGCTGATCTTGCTGCGGATATCTTCCCGGAAGGCGTGGACACGACCATGCTCACAGGCGTGCAGCCAGGTGATCTCGGCTTGATGGTCACTCGCCAGCAGCTGGTTGAGCATGCTCATCATGGGGGTAAGGCCGACCCCGGCCGAGAGCAGCACAACCGGCGTCTTGCCATCCGCTTTCAGGTAGAAATCGCCGGTAGGTGGCATCACTTCAATCTTGTCGCCCGCTTGCAGGCGGTCGTGCAGCAGGTTGGAGACCTGACCCTGCGGCTCGCGCTTGACGCTGATGCGATAGTCGCGGCCGTTCGGTGCATCCGAGAGCGAATACTGGCGGATTTCGTGATGCTCGAGCTCGGGGTGAACCAGCTTGATGCTGAGGTATTGGCCCGGCTGGAAGGTCAGCACTGGCTTGCCATCTTCCGGTGTCAGCAGGAAGGAGGTGATAAGCTCGCTCTCGGCTCGCTTCTCCTTGATGATGAAGGTGCGGGTCCCTTGCCAGCCACCGCTCTGGTTCGCCTTCTCCTGATAGATCTCCCGCTCGCGGCCGATGAAGATGTCGGCCAGCACGCCATATGCCTTGCCCCATGCCTCCAGCACCTCATCGGTGACCGCACTTCCGCCCAATTCTTTGAGCGTGGCCAAGAGATGACTACCTACAATGTGATATTGTTCTGGCTGGATCAGGAATCCGGTATGCTTGTGGGCAATCCGCTCGACTGCGCCGGCCAGCGCCCCCAGATTATCGATATTTTTGGCGTAGGCAGCGACGGCGTTGAACAGCGCCAGTGGCTGACCACCGCTGCGCTGATGGGCCAGATTGAAGATATCTTTCAGCTCCGGGTTATGGCTGAACATCCGCTGGTAGAAGTGCTGCGTCAGCGCCGGACCGGCTGATTCGAGCAGAGGAATAGTGCTTTTGATGACGGCAATGGTGGTTTGGTCTAGCATAGGGAGCCTCGTCGTTAATTGAACATCTAAAATGCCATTTAATAAGTGGCATCCTAGATGTTTATTTGATTTGAATCAATACTCCACTTTTCGCATCGCGCTAATCAGGCTTTATGAGACTAACCAGTTATACAGATTTCGGATTGAGAGCCCTGCTCTACCTTGCCACCCTGCCGGAAGGGGAGCTCTCGAGCGTAGCCAAGGTCTCTGCCTTGTACGACGTTTCTCGCAACCACATGGTGAAGGTGGTCAATCAGCTGGTGAAGCTGGGCTATCTGCAATCCCAGCGTGGCAAGAATGGGGGGATCCGCATGGCATGCGATCCCGCCACCATCAACATCGGGCAGGTGATCCGGGCGCTGGAAGGGAATCTGGACGGGATTGATTGTGGCTCGCCCGCTTGTCACATCGTCTCGGTCTGTCTGCTCAAGAATGCGCTGAAAGAGGCGATGGATGCGTTTCTGGCGGTAATGGACAGCTATACCCTGCAGGATTTGCTGGCCAATCGCGACGAGTTGCAGAGGGTGTTTGGCGAGTTGATCCCGACGCTGGTGCTGGAGCCGGATGACGAAGATGAACAGTGAAGAGCTGCAATGAAAAAGGGCTGCCAGTGGCAGCCCTTTTTCAATTCTGCGCTGCCGTAGCAGCCCGGTAGGAAGCCGGCATGATCCGCGCCATTTTGACCATGTTGTTCTCGACTTCGAGGATCTCGATGGGGTAGCCCGCCAGCCGGATCCCGATATTGGGCTGGGGGATCTCCTCCAGATATTCGAGGATCAGGCCGTTGAGGGTGCGCGGTCCGTCGATGGGCAGATGCCAGTTCATCTCCTTGTTCAGCTCGCGAATGCTGGCTGACCCCTCCACCAGAAACGAACCGTCAGGCTGGGGATGGATCTCATCGCTCGGGGTCGGCGTCATGGAGGTGGTGAAGTCGCCCACTATCTCTTCCAGAATGTCGTCCAGGGTGATCAGCCCCTGAATGTCGCCATATTCGTCGACGATCAGGCCAATTCGCTCCTTGTTGCGCTGGAATTTGGCCAGCTGCACGTTGAGCGGCGTACCTTCCGGAATGAAGTAGATCTCGTCCACTTCCCGCAGCAGGCTCGACTTGTTGAACTGATCCCGAGCCATCAACCGCAGAGCGTCGCGGGCGTGGAGAAAGCCCACCACGTCGTCGATGCTGTCGCGATAGAGCAGGATCTTGGTGTGGGCGCAGTGGGCCAGCTGGCGCTGGATGCTCTTCCAGTCGTCATTGATATCGATGGCGTAGATATCGCTGCGGGGCACCATGATGTCCTCGACCAGCATCTTGTCCAGATCCAGAATGCTGAGCAGCATCTCCTGATGACGCTGGGGGATCAGGCTGCCCGCCTCGTTGACTATGGTGCGCAGCTCCTCGGTGTTGAGGGAGTCATCCTTGTTTGGCGTGATCTTCAGCATCTTGAGCAGACCGCTGGTGATGCCGTTGATCAGCCAGACCAGCGGGGAGAGCGGCACCATCAGCCCCTTGAGGATCCAGGAGGCGGGGTAGGCAATCTTCTCGGGGAACATGGCCGCCAGCGTCTTGGGAGTCACTTCACCAAATACCAGCACTACCAGCGTCAGGCCAAAAGTGGCCACCGCGACACCGAGATCGCCGAACAGCCTGATACAGACGATGGTGGCAATGGCGGAGGCGAGGATATTGACCAGGTTGTTGCCGATAAGGATCAGGCCGAGCAGCCGATCCGGGCGTGACAGCAGCTTCTCTACCCGACGGGCCGCCTTGTGTTTGGTCTGTGCCAGATGCCGCAGCTTGTAGCGGTTGATGGACATCAGACCGGTTTCGGAACTGGAGAAGAAGGCGGATAGAAGGATCAAGATAACGAGAACAATCAGTAGTGTGCTCGTTGAGATGCTGTCCAAAAAGGGCTCCTGTGGATGGTGTAACTAACGGTTATCAGCTCAGCAGCACTTCTTTGACGAAGCGGCTGCCGAAATAGGCCAGGGTCAGGATGACGCTGCCGATCAGGCTCAGGGTGACCACCTTGCGGCCACGCCAGCCATAGGTGTGATGGCCCCACAAGAGCAGTACGTAGATACACCATGCGATGATGGAGAGCACGGCCTTGTGGGATTTGCCTTGGGCGAACATGTCTTCGAGGAAGAACAGGCCCGAGGCGATGGAGAGGGTCAGCAGCAGCACGCCGGCGGAGATGAGCTGGAACAGCCGCTTCTCGACGGTCATCAAGGGGGGCATGGCTGGCAACTGGCTGATCTTTCTCGACTTGAGCTGCTTGTCCAGACAGGCGAGCTGAAGGGCAAAAAGGCAGGCGATCATCAATACCGAGTAGGCCATCAGTGCCAGACCGATATGCAGCAACAGCTGGGGATGGGCCTCAAGATGGGTGATATAGCGCCCGGGTATGAGGGCACTGGCCGCCAGCAGCAGCGCCGAGAAGCTGTAGACCACCGGCAGCAGGATCCAGCCGTTGAAGCGGCGGGTGATGCAGGTCATGAAGGTACTGATGATAAGGCTCACCAGCGAGGCCACGTTGAGCATGCTCAGGTTCTGGCCGGAGCCTTGCAACACCTCGGTTCCGAGGGCGGTAGCGTGGGCGATCAGGGCCAGTCCGATGCAGGCAAAGAGGGAGCGCTGTCCTACCGGCTTGGCGCTCAGTAACAGATGCAGGGAGGCGATGATGGCCAGCAGATAAAACGCCAGGGCCAGAACAGAGATTACGATCATAACCAGGTCGTTGATGCACAAGCTTTTGAGGGTAAGAGGGGCAGTATACCTTGCACGCGAAATGCTCGCCAGTTGTGCAATGGCCGATCCGCCCATATATAGGTATGAAGCATCGATGAGCGGCAGTGCGGCGAATAATCGTCCTCGCGGCTGCTCTGGGTTATAATGCCCCCCATTTACAACGCCAAGAACCGGAATGCGTCATGTTTGAGAATTTGACAGAACGACTCTCGCGCACCTTGCGCAATGTCAGTGGCCGCGGCCGCCTGACCGAAGAGAACATCAAGGAAACCCTGCGCGAAGTCCGCATGGCGCTGCTCGAGGCGGACGTCGCCCTGCCGGTCGTGCGTGATTTCGTGGCGCGCGTCAAAGAGCGTGCCGTCGGCCAGGAAGTGGCCAAATCCCTGAGCCCGGGTCAGGCGTTCATCAAGATTGTGCACGGCGAACTGGTCACCGTAATGGGTGAGGCCAACGAGCAGCTCAATCTGGCGGCCCAGCCGCCCGCCATCATCCTGATGGCCGGTCTGCAGGGGGCCGGTAAAACCACCACGGTCGGCAAGCTGGCCAAGCTGCTCAAAGAGCGCAGCAAGAAGAAAGTACTGGTCGTCAGTGCCGACGTTTACCGCCCTGCGGCGATCAAGCAGCTGGAAACCTTGGCGGGCGATATCGGCGTCGACTTCTTCCCGAGCGATGCCAGCCAGAAGCCGGTCGACATCGCGACTGCCGCCATCGATCAGGCGCGCAAGAAATTCTATGACGTGGTGATCGTCGATACCGCCGGTCGTCTGCACGTCGATAGCGAGATGATGGCCGAGATCCAGGATCTGCACGCCACCATCAAGCCGGTCGAGACCCTGTTCGTGGTCGATGCCATGACCGGTCAGGATGCCGCCAACACCGCCAAGGCGTTCAACGAGGCGCTGCCGCTCACCGGCGTGATCCTCACCAAGGCGGACGGCGACGCCCGCGGCGGTGCCGCCCTGTCGGTACGCCATATCACCGGCAAGCCGGTCAAGTTCATCGGTATGGGTGAAAAGACCGATGCGCTGGAGCCGTTCCATCCGGATCGTCTCGCCTCCCGTATCCTCGGCATGGGCGATGTGCTCTCTCTGATCGAAGAGGTGGAGCGCAACGTCGATAAAGAGAAGGCTGCTAAGCTGGCTAGCAAGGTCAAGAGCGGCAAGGGCTTTGACCTTGAGGATTTCCGCGAGCAGCTGGCCCAGATGCGCAACATGGGTGGCATGATGGGGATGCTGGACAAGCTGCCCGGCATGTCCGGTCTGCCTGACAACATCAAGGATCAGATGGATGACAAACTCACCGTGCGGATGGAGGCCATCATCAGCTCCATGACGCCGAAGGAGCGAGCCCATCCCGACCTGATCAAAGGCTCTCGCAAGCGCCGTATCGCCGCAGGCTCCGGCATGCAGGTGCAGGACGTGAACAAGCTGCTCAAGCAGTTCACCGAGATGCAGCGCATGATGAAGAAGATGTCCGGCAAGGGCGGCATGCGTAAAATGATGAGCCAGATGAAGAACATGCTGCCACCTGGATTTGGTGGCGGTCGCGGCCCGTTCTGATTATCCGCGCTGACGTATTGCATGAGGGTCTGCCGGTGGCAGACCCTTTTTCATTGCTGCTCTGAGCAAAAAATGGCTGGCTTGGTTGCATTTATTACGAATCCAAGTAGAATTATGCGGCTTATTTTAAGCTAGGGTCCGCGTGTTTGCGGGCCTTGTTCATTAGATGTTAATGAGGACGATATGGTAACCATTCGTTTACAACGTGGTGGCGCGAAAAAGCGTCCGTTCTACCAGGTAGTAGTTGCTGACAGCCGTAACGCCCGCGACGGTCGTTTCATCGAGCGCGTTGGTTTCTTCAACCCGGTTGCTGCTGGTCAAGCTGAAAAGCTGAACCTGGACCTGGCTCGTATCGAGCATTGGGTTGCTACTGGTGCCGCTGTTTCTGAGCGCGTTGCCAAGCTGATCAAAGACGCTGCCAAAGCTGCTTAATCAGTCAAACGGTAAGGAGTTAAGGTGGAAAAACCTGTAGTTCTGGGCACCCTGGGTACCGTATACGGCATCAAGGGGTGGCTTAAAGTGAACTCCTTCACCGATGTTGCCGAAGCGATTTTCGATTACAACCCCTGGCTGATTAATCAGAACGGGGCGTGGCGTGAAATTCGGGTTTCATCCTGGAAACGTCACAACAAGGGTCTGATCTGCAAACTCGATGGTATCGATGTGCGCGAGGATGCCCTGGCATTGACCAATGTCGAGATTGGCGTAGCCGCCGATCTGTTGCCTGCGTTGCCCGAGGGCGAGTTCTACTGGCGTGACCTGATTGGTTGCTCGGTAGTAACCACCAAGGGATACGACCTGGGCAAGGTGACCGAATTGATGGAAACCGGCTCCAACGATGTGTTGGTGGTTGAGGCCAATGTAAAAGATGCCTTTGGTGCAAAGGAGCGGTTGATTCCGTTCCTGGAAGAGCAGGTGATCAAGAATATTGATCTGACTGCTCGAACAATCGAAGTTGATTGGGATCCTGGTTTCTAGTTTCCCGCGGTAACACGAGTGCCGGAGGTTTCTTATGTGGATTGGGGTTATTAGCCTCTTCCCTGAAATGTTCCGAGCCATTACCGAGCACGGGGTAACGGGTCGGGCCGTCAAGAGTGGCCTGCTGCAGATTGAGTGCTGGAACCCCCGGGACTTTACCCACGACAAACACCGTACGGTCGATGATCGTCCTTATGGTGGTGGGCCCGGCATGTTAATGATGGTTCAGCCGCTGCGTGACGCGATTCATGCAGCCAAGCAAGCGGCGGGAGACGGGGCGAAAGTCATCTATCTCTCCCCTCAGGGACGCAAGCTGACTCAAGCGGGCGTAACCGAGTTGGCGACGAATCAGAAACTGATTCTGGTAGCCGGTCGATACGAAGGTATCGATGAACGCGTGATACAAACCGAAGTCGACGAAGAGTGGTCTATCGGGGATTACGTGTTAAGTGGTGGCGAGTTGCCTGCCATGACCCTGATCGATGCGGTTTCGCGTCTGGTTCCAGGAGTCTTGGGTGATCAGGCCAGTGCCGAGCAGGACTCCTTTACGGATGGCTTGCTGGATCATCCCCACTATACTCGGCCGGAGGTGTTGGATGGGCTGGCGGTGCCCGAGGCGCTGACAAGCGGCAATCACGAAGTGATTCGACGCTGGCGTCTCAAGCAATCGCTCGGACGAACCTGGCAAAGAAGGCCGGAACTTATTAACAACCTAGCTCTGACTGACGAGCAAGAATCACTTCTTGCCGAGTATGTCCGCGAAGTGCGTGACAGCGTTAAGTAGAGTTTTCAGTTTATCCTAGGTAAGGAAAGACAATGAGCAAGATTATTCAGCAGCTTGAACAAGAGCAAATGCGTACCGACATCCCGGCTTTTGCCCAGGGCGACACCGTACGTGTTCAAGTTCGTGTTAAAGAAGGTGGTAAAGAGCGTCTGCAGGCTTTCGAAGGCATCGTAATTGCCAAGCGTAACCGCGGTCTGCACTCTGCTTTCACCGTTCGCAAGATCTCCAACGGCGAAGGTGTTGAGCGTGTATTCCAGACTCACTCTCCGCTGATCCACAGTGTAGAACTGAAGCGTCGTGGTGATGTTCGCCGCGCCAAACTGTACTACCTGCGCAACCTGTCCGGTAAAGCTGCTCGTATCAAAGAGAAGCTCAACTAATTCGATTCGAATTGGTGTCGATATGTCGGCGAAAAGCTCGACAGGTAGTGAAAAGGCTCGCCAATGGCGAGCCTTTTTTGTATCCGTCTATGGGCTATCTGGTTGCCGTTACTGGTTCACTCGCACCACCGAATTGTCGCGGCCGTAGGGGCTGGGTACGTAGGCATCGGCTTGCCAGTCATTCTCGTAAAGGGTCTCTCCCTCCGGAGTGATGAACTGGTAGCAATACTCGAAACTCTCCGGCCCGTCGGTCGGCAGGTTGAGGGTGGCCTTGAACTCACCGCTCTTCATGCGCTTCAATTCGACCGGTTGCCACTGGGTGAACTCGCCGATCAGCATCACCTGCTGCGCGCCTGCTGCGGCCTCTTTCTCGACGGCGAAGGTCACCTTGACCTCTGGTTTGGACTTGAGAAACTGCTTGGTAAGTGGCATGACGCCTCCTTGTCTGTGAGTTAAAAATGGATCCTGCCTATTTTTATACCACCTTATGACAAAGATGTTGATAAAGCAGATCAAACTGGCAGGGCAAAATAGCGTTGCAGCAGGCTATGGGTGAAATCGATCTTGAGATAAAAGCCGCGGGGCAGGGTCATAATCGGTTGACCATCGCGACCGATGGCGCGAGTCAGCGCCTTGTTGTTGGCGGCCTTGGGGCGCAGCTGCATCACCTGGCCGTGGCGTGCGCTGATCTGCTCCACCTCTCCCAGCACTATCATGTCCATCAGCTCCTCCCAGTCCTGGCGCAGCAGCCGATCTTCCTCCTCGCTGGGGCTCCACATCAGCGGCATCCCTACTCGCCGCCCGCCAACCGGGATCTCGCGGCTGCCTTCCACCGGGATCCAGAGCACTCGTGACAGCTTGTTGCGCACGTTGGACTCCTCCCAGCGCTGACCGCTGACGCCGATCAGCGGTGCGACGCAGACAAAGGTGGTTTCCAGCGGTCGCCCCTGAGGATCGACCGGGATCGTCTTGAGCTCGATCCCGAGATCCGGAAAGTCCTGCTCCGGCTTGCTGCCGGCACTGGCCCCCAGCTGCAGCTCGATCAACTGGCCCACCCACCCCTTGTCCCGGCGCAGATCTCTGGGGACCGCCACACCAGCTTCGGCGGCCAGCTGCGCCAGCGTGAAGCCTGCCATGGCGTAGGCACGGCTCAGCAACTCCTGTTCGGATTGGGGATTGTTTGGCATGTTTGGCTCCATATTGCTCGACCTATTCTAACAGGGCAGGATCCAGGGAGGATCGCTGTTTTTATAACCGATCCTGAGTGGATAAGGGTAAATGGGGATAATTCGGCTATGTAGGTCTTATGATTATGATTTTAAATAAATTTGTCTTTTTTATCGAGCAAGGATATTCAGCCGATCCGGGTCAGAAATAGTTGTCCAAGGGTTTGCGGATGATGTTACACACAGTTATCCACAGAAATCTTGGATAAGTGGCATAAAGTGGGAGGAGTATCTGATATGTTACAAAAAATTGTGAATTCTACCCCATTTTCATCGAGGAAACAGGGCAGATATTGTGCCACTCCTGTGGATAATTTGGCCTTGGCGGATCTTTGAGCAGTAGAACTTGTTCACAATCGTCGTCGCGGATCCTGCGTGAGAAAAACCATGGATCCAGATCCAGTTGTTTGTGTTTAACTATATGTATAATAAATAAAAATTAGTTTTAACTCTGATCTGCGAGGTGATAGTCTGTTTTTCACTTACAGTTAAAAAGTACTGTATATACCAGCTTGCTCACAGGCTTATGCACAGTCTGGGTGGGCAACTTGGTAGAGCAGATCTTCCCGTTTGTTTATAAGTATGTGTGAAATTGAAAGTTATTCATGAACGCCGGGTGTCACTCCTTGTTTGCTGCCACGAAGTGAATGTGGAACAATCTCTTTATAGATTCAGCCTTTATAAGGTGATCACGTGATTGATGGCGACGGATTTCGTCCCAATGTCGGTATCGTGATCTGTAACCGTGAAGGACAGGTGTTGTGGGCTAAACGCTATGGGCAGCACTCCTGGCAGTTTCCGCAGGGGGGAGTTGATGATGGTGAAACGCCGGAACAGGCCATGTATCGCGAGCTGTATGAGGAGATAGGCCTCAAGCCCGAAGATGTGACCATTATGGCCACCAGTCGTAACTGGCTTAAATACCGTTTACCCAAACGTCTTGTCCGCTGGGACAGTTCACCGGTCTGTATTGGCCAAAAACAAAAATGGTTCCTGTTGCAGCTCAATTCGGGCCGAGAGTCGCGGATCCAGTTCGGTTGTCATGGTCATCCCGAATTTGACGACTGGCGCTGGGTCAGCTTCTGGTACCCGGTACGCCAGGTCGTCTCGTTCAAGCGGGAGGTTTACCGCCGGGTCATGAAGGAGTTTGCTCCGCTGGCGATGCCGGCGCCGGCAGTGCAGCAGGTCAACAAGAAGGATGGGCGGCGCAACCGCGCTCGCTAAGGAGCACAGATTAGTTGTTAACGGAACTGAGACGTATCGTCGAGAGCATGGCCGGGGCCAACACCCTGGAACAGGCCTTGCAGGCACTGGTGAGCCAGACCCGGCACGCCATGGTGGTGGACTGCTGCTCTGTCTACGTTTCGGAACCCGAGATGCGCCGCTACCGGCTGGCGGCGACCGATGGTCTTGCCCCTTCGGCGGTCGGCAAGGTCACTCTGCCCTTCGAGCAGGGTATCGTCGGTCTGGTCGGTCAGCGGGAAGAGCTGATCAACTTGGCCGATGCCCCTGCACACCCCAGCTTTAAATTCCTGCCAGATGTCGCCGAAGAGGCGTTTCGCTCATTTCTGGGCGCCCCCATCATGCACCAGCGTCAGGTGGTCGGCATTCTGGTGGTGCAGCAAAAAGAGAGCCGCCGTTTCGATGAGGGGGAAGAGTCCTTCATGGTCACGCTGGCGGCCCAGCTGGCAGCGCATATCGCTCAGGCACAGGCCAAGGGGTGGCTGCAGAAGACTGACTGGAGCAAGCCGCTGCGCGGTATTGCCGGTGCTAGCGGTATTGCCATGGCCAAGGCCTGGGTGTGGCGGCCGCGCAAGGCGCTCTCTTCAATCACTCCGCGCAAGGATGAAGATCATGCCGGCCAGCTGGAACGGCTGGAGTTGGCGGTAGAAGAGGTTCGCCACGATCTGGAGAGCCTGGCGCTGCGCTTTCGCGAGAGTTACAGCGAAGATTCTGTCGCCATCTTCGACATCTATCTCCATTTACTCGCCGATCCCGGCTATATCAAGCCGATCCGCAGCAAGGTGAGCAAGGAGCACTGGACCGCGGTCTCCGCCGTCAAGCTGGTCAGCGATCGCCTCATCGAGCAGTTCAAGGGGATGAAGGATCCCTACCTGCAGGAGCGATCCACCGATGTGAAGGATATCGCCCAGCGCCTCATCAGCCGCCTGGTGCAGAACGAGCCGGAGCATATTTCCATCGGTGAGCCTGTGGTGCTGGTCGCCGACGAGGTGACGGCCACCATTCTGGCGGAAGTCCCCCGCGAATACCTGACCGGGGTGGTCTCGCTCAAGGGGGGCACCAACTCCCACGCAGCCATTCTGGCCCGCGCCATGGGGGTGGCCGCCATCATGGGGGTGGATCTGCCACTCGGTGATATCGGTGGCCGCATGCTGGTCGTCGATGGCTATAGCGGCGATCTCTTCATCGAACCCAATCAGGTGATCCTGACCGAGTATCGCCAGTTGCTGAGCGAAGAGCGGGCACTCGACAGTCTGGTGCGCAGCGTCGACAACCAGCCTTCGGAGACGGCGGACGGTACCAAGGTCTCCCTGCTGCTCAACGCCGGGCTCAGCGCCGATACCGAGATCTCTCTCAATCATCTGGCGGACGGGGTCGGTCTCTATCGCACCGAAATTCCCTTCATGCTGCAGGACAGCTTCCCCTCCGAGTGGGAGCAGACTGCCCGCTATCGCGGCATTCTCGAGACCTATCGCAACCGGCCGGTCTGCATGCGGACGCTGGATGTGGGTGGTGACAAGCAGCTGCCCTATTTCCCCATCGTCGAGGAAAATCCCTTCCTTGGCTGGCGGGGGATCCGGCTCACACTGGATCACCCCGAACTGTTTCTGGTGCAGCTCAAGGCGATGTTGCGGGCCAGCGAAGGGCTCGACAATCTGGCCATCATGCTGCCGATGATCAGCAGTGTCAGTGAAATCAAGGCGTCCCGCCGTCTGCTGGATCAGGCGTGGCGCGAAGTATCGGAAGAGGCTGCCAGCCGCAATGCCGAGATCCGTTACCCCAGTCTCGGGGTGATGATCGAGGTGCCCTCAGCCCTCTTTATCTTGCCGGAGATGGCACCGCTCATCGACTTCTGGTCGGTGGGCAGCAACGATCTGACCCAGTACCTGCTGGCGGTGGATCGCAACAACTCCCGCGTCGCCAACATCTACGATGCGTTCCATCCGGCGGTGATCCGCGCGTTGCAACTGCTGGTCGATGCCTCCAACCGCTATCAGAAGCCGGTCTCGGTCTGCGGCGAGCTGGCTGGTGATCCGGTCGGTGTGCTGTTGCTGCTGGCCATGGGCTATCGCCGCTTCAGTATGAACACCCACAACATCGCCCGGATCAAGTACGTCCTGCGCCAATCGACCTTGAGCGAGCTGACCGAGCTGCTGGCCGATGGCCTCAAGCACGACAATCCCCACGTGCTGCGCGGTCTGTTTGCCCGCTATCTGGAAGAGCACGGTTTGGGCGGTTTGCTGCGGGCCGGCCACAAACCGAAAATCGGTTGATTGATAAACATGCCTTGTCCCTGCTGGCGAATGATCGGAAAATGCGGCTTTTCTTATGACTGGGGCCGCTTATGCAGCACGATGGATATTGGGTTTTCTCGCAGATTGATCCCGTAGCATTCAGTTTGGGACCACTATCGGTACGCTGGTATGGTCTCATGTACCTGTTCGGTTTTGCATTTGCCATGTGGCTGGCTGGCCGTCGCGCCGATGCGCCGAACAGCGGCTGGACACGCAACGAGGTCTCTGACCTGCTCTTCTACGGCTTCCTCGGGGTGATCCTGGGTGGTCGTGTCGGTTACGTACTTTTCTACAACTTCGATCTCTTCCTCGCGGATCCGACCTACCTGTTCAAGATCTGGACCGGCGGCATGTCGTTCCACGGCGGTCTGATCGGGGTCATCACTGCCATGATCTGGTTTGCCCACAAGACCAAGCGCCACTTCTTCACCGTGGCCGACTTTGTGGCACCGCTTATTCCGTTTGGCCTCGGCGTAGGCCGTATCGGCAACTTCCTTAACGGCGAGCTGTGGGGCCGGATCACCGATGTGCCCTGGGCCATCATCTTCCCGGAGGCCGGCCCCGAGCCGCGTCATCCCTCTCAGCTCTACCAGTTCGCGCTGGAAGGAGTGGTGCTGTTCATCATCCTCAACCTGTTCTGGCGCAAGAACCCGCCGCGCGGTGCCATCTCCGGCATGTTCCTGCTGTTCTACGGCCTGTTCCGCTTCCTGGTGGAGTTTGTCCGCCAGCCAGACAGCCAGCTGGGCCTCTATTTCAACGAGATCAGCATGGGCCAGATCCTCTCCACTCCGATGATCTTCATCGGTGCCCTGATGATTTGGGTTGCCTACAAGCGCCCGCAGCTGTTCGGTAACGCCGTGAAGGAGGCAAAGCAATGAGAGCCTATCTCGACCTGATGCAGAAGATCCTGGACGAGGGGGCCGTCAAGTCCGATCGCACCGGCACTGGCACCGTCTCTCTGTTCGGTCATCAGATGCGCTTCAATCTGGCGGAGGGTTTTCCGCTGGTGACCACCAAGAAGTGCCACCTGCGCTCCATCATTCATGAGCTGCTCTGGTTCCTCAATGGCGACACCAACACCGCCTATCTGAAAGAGAACGGCGTCAGCATCTGGGATGAGTGGGCCGACGAGAACGGCGATCTGGGGCCGGTTTATGGCGCCCAGTGGCGTTCCTGGCCGACCGCCGATGGTGGCGTGGTGGATCAGATCCAGAAAGCGGTGGATGACATCAAGCACAACCCGGATTCGCGCCGCATCATCGTCTCCGCCTGGAACGTGGGCGAGCTGGACAAGATGGCGCTGGCGCCCTGCCATGCCTTCTTCCAGTTCTATGTGGCGGACGGCAAGCTCTCCTGCCAGCTCTACCAGCGCAGCTGTGACGTGTTCCTCGGCTTGCCGTTCAACATTGCCAGCTATGCTTTGCTGACCCATATGATGGCCCAGCAGTGTGGTCTGGAAGTGGGCGACTTTGTCTGGACCGGCGGCGATGTGCACCTCTACTCCAACCACATGGAGCAGACTGCGTTGCAGCTAACTCGTGAGCCGCGTCCGCTGCCAACTCTGGTGATCAAGCGTAAGCCGGATTCCATCTTCGATTACAAGTTCGAGGATTTCGAGATAGAGGGTTACGACCCCCATCCCGGCATCAAGGCGCCCGTCGCCATCTGATTGCAAGGCGCCCCAGGGCGCCTTTTTTATGCTTAAAAACAGTTAGATATTCATTTTTGTGATTGAAAATCGAGAACTGGCCACACCACTATGAAAGATGCCTTTGGCGGAGCTGTTTTGCTTTTACTTCGGTTTTTTCGTTGTATTGGGCAGTAAGAAACGATTTTCCAAGAGTTGTTATCGGTTATAGACTCAACGTAAAGTAATTCTGTGGATATTTTAACCATGAGCGACGTAATCAAAAAGTTCCTGAAGCTGGAGGCCGCCTCCGGAATTATTCTGATCATGGCGGCCATGCTGGCAATGATATTGGCCAATTCCGGCCTCTCTGGCAGCTACCAGGCCTTCCTCGATACGCCGGTGCAGGTACGCATTGCGGCACTGGATATCGACAAGCCATTGCTGCTCTGGATCAACGATGGCTTCATGGCGATCTTCTTCCTGCTGGTCGGGCTCGAAGTGAAGCGCGAGATGCTGGAAGGGGCGCTCTCATCACGGGTGCAGGCGACCTTCCCGGCCATCGCTGCGGTGGGCGGTATGCTGGCTCCAGCCCTGATCTACGCCTTCTTCAACTACTCGGATGAAGTGGCGCGCGCTGGCTGGGCGATTCCTGCCGCGACTGATATTGCCTTTGCCCTCGGGGTGATGGCGCTGCTCGGCAAGCGGGTGCCGGTGAGCCTCAAGGTATTCCTGCTGGCGCTGGCCATCATGGATGATCTCGGCGTCATCATCATCATCGCGCTGTTCTACACCCAGCAGCTGTCGCTGGCAGCATTGACGGTCGGTATTCTGGCGACCCTGACGCTGTTCTGGATGAACCGCCGCGGTGAGGATCGGATCAGTCTCTACATGCTGGTCGGTCTGGTGCTCTGGGTGGCGGTGCTGAAATCCGGTGTCCATGCGACCCTGGCTGGCGTGGTGGTTGGTTTCATGATCCCGCTTAACGGCAAGCGCTATGCCTCGCCGCTCAAGCATCTGGAGCATGCCCTGCACCCCTGGAGTGCCTACCTGATCCTGCCGCTGTTTGCCTTTGCCAACGCGGGGGTATCGCTGGAGGGGATCGGTCTCTCATCCCTGCTGAGCCCGGTGCCCATGGGCATCATGCTGGGGCTGTTTATCGGCAAGCCGCTCGGGGTATTCACCATCAGCTGGCTGTCGGTCAAGTTGGGTGTGGCGCAGTTGCCACCGGGAGTCAACTTCAAGCAGATCTTTGCGGTCAGCATCCTCTGTGGCATTGGTTTTACCATGTCGATGTTTATCGCATCGCTGGCATTCGAGCATGGTGGGCTGGATTACGGCAGCTACTCTCGCCTCGGTATTCTGGTGGGATCCACCCTGGCGGCGGTAGTTGGTTATCTGGCCTTGCGATTGGCTCTTCCCAAGTGTGACGGGGATCAGAGTGCGGAGGGACTATGAAAAAACAGGTATGGCTGGCAGTAATGTTGCTAAGCCCGCTGGCATGGGCGGGCGGGTTTGAAGATTGCAGGCAGGATGCCGCTTCGGCAAGCTGCTCTGCCTATCTCAACGGTGTGGTGGATAGCGCCGTGCTGCTGGGGGACAAGCAGGCCAAGGCCCGCTTTGGCGAGACCTTCTCCGAGCGGGCGCTGAGCAGCCGGGCAGGGGAGATGGTCAAGCGTTCCAACAAACGCTACTGCGGTGAGCGACAACCCGACAAGGCGCGGCTCAAGGCTGACCTGATGGCGCAGTTCGGCGCGAACAAGGTTGACTCGGTCAGCGACATGTATGACATTCTGGCGGTTGAACTCAGCTGCTACCGGAGCCCGCGCCAGGCGGGAACCCCATCGGATGTCACACCTTAACTACAACCATCTCTACTATTTCTGGATGACGCAGAAGAAGGGCTCTGTCACTCAGGCGGCAGAAGCCCTTTTTTTGACCCCGCAGACGGTGACCGGCCAGATCAAGCTGCTGGAGCAGCGTTTGGGCGGCAAGTTGCTCAAGCGCAAGGGTCGCACCCTTGAGGCCACCGAGCTGGGCCAGCTGGTGTTTCGCTACGCCGACAAGATGTTCAGCCTCTCCTACGAGATGCTCGATATCGTCAACTACCGCAAGGAGAGCCAGATCCTGTTCGACGTCGGCATCGCCGATGCCCTCTCCAAGCGCCTTGCCAGTCGCGTGCTGCTCTCAGTCATTCCCAATGACGGCTCTATTCACCTGCGCTGCTTCGAATCGACCCACGAACTGCTGCTGGAGCAGCTGAGCGAGCACAAGCTCGACATGATCCTCTCCGACTGTCCGGTGGATTCCAGCCAGCATGCGGGCTTGCTCTCCAAGCGGCTTGGTGGCTGCGGTGTCAGCTTTTTCTGCAAGGCGCCGCTGCCATCGCTCCCTTTTCCGGCCTGTCTTGAAGAGCGCAAGTTGCTAATCCCGGGACGCCGCACCGCCATGGGGCGCCAGCTTACCCAGTGGTTTGAACAGCAGGGGGTCTCTCCCAGTATTCTCGGCGAGTTTGACGATGCGGCACTGATGAAGGCGTTTGGCTTCTTCAATCAGGGTATCTTTATGGCCCCCACCATCTATCGGGAGGAGATCCTCGAGGGGGAGGGGGTGATGCTGATCGGAGAGACCCAGGATCTGATGGAGGAGTACTACGTCATCTTCGCCGAGCGGATGATCCAGCATCCGGCGGTAAAACGGGTGTGCGAGAGTGATTTCACCTTCCTCTTTGCCGGGGAGGAGAACTTCTCCGCCATCCAGCCAGCGTCCCTGTCGTTTTAAAACGGCGCGCCACCACGTATCATCGGCGATGAGTGGCAGAGGAGAGATGTGATGCAACTTGAAGAGATGGAAGCCAGTGCGGGTCAGGCGGTCGCCCTGCTCAAGGCGCTGGCCAACGAGCGGCGGCTCTTTATCCTGTGCCATCTGCTGGAGCGGGAGCTGTCGGTGGGGGAGCTCAACGAGCGGTTGGGATTGAGCCAGTCGGCCTTGTCACAGCATCTGGCATTGCTGCGGCGCGATGAGCTGGTCAACACACGAAAAGAGGCCCAGACGGTCTACTATTCGCTGCGCAGCCACGAGGTGCGCGAGATGATCACCTTGCTGCATCGGCTTTACTGCAGCGCAGATAAATAAAAAACCGGCACTAGGCCGGTTTTTTCAGCTTTTATCAGCAGAAGCTGATTAAGCCATAGCTTTGATCTGGGCAGACAGGCGGCTCTTGTGACGAGCAGCTTTGTTCTTGTGGATCAGGCCTTTGGTCGCCATACGATCCATGATCGGCTGAGCAACAGCGAAAGCGGCAGTCGCGGCAGCTTTGTCGCCAGAGGCGATAGCAGCGATGACTTTCTTCAGGTAGGTACGGGTCATGGAACGACGGCTGGCGTTGTGCTGACGGCGTTTCTCTGACTGAAGAGCGCGCTTCTTAGCAGATTTGATGTTAGCCAAGGTAAAACTCCTAAAACTGTCTTAGCGAGTGTATTGAAAAGGCCCGGAAATATGCCTTCCCAACCACATATTGTCAAATGATTTGTGCAAATAAACACCGCCCCCCGGTGGTGTGTCAGATGGGAGACGGTTAAACTGTCGGCCGATTCTAGCAGCATTCTTTTCATTCTGACAGTTCCAGAGGCCTCGTCTTGAGTAAGAAATTGATCAAATCCGGAATTATTGTGTCCGGAATGACGTTGGCATCCCGTGTGATGGGCTTGGTGCGCGATGTGGTCATCGCCAATCTGCTCGGTGCCGGGGTTGCCGCAGACGTCTTCTTCTTTGCCAATCGCATTCCCAACTTCCTGCGTCGTCTGTTCGCAGAAGGTGCCTTCAACCAGGCCTTTGTCCCCGTGATGACCGAGTACCGGAAAAAGGGCGATGAGAGTGAAGTACGCGAGCTGCTGGCTGCGGTGGCGGGGACTCTCGGCGGGATAGTGACTGTGGTCACCCTGCTCGGGGTGCTGGGCTCCGGCGTACTGACCGCCCTGTTTGGCTGGGGCTGGTTCTGGGACTGGCTCCATGGCGGGCCGGCCGCCGAGAAATTCGAGATGGCGAGCCTGATGCTCAAAATCACCTTCCCCTACCTCTGGTTCATCACTTTTACCGCCATGGCGGGGGCCATTCTCAATACTTTCGGTCGCTTCGGGGTCTCCTCCTTTACGCCGATCTTTCTCAACATCACCATGATCGCCGCTGCCTGGTGGATCTCGCCCTGGCTGGACGATCCCGAACTGGCGCTGGCCATCGGTGTCTTCCTCGGTGGTCTGGTGCAGTTCCTGTTCCAGTTCCCGTTCCTGCGCCAGATCAACATGCTGGTGTGGCCCAAGTGGGGTTGGCACCATCCGGGGGTCGTGAAGATCCGCACCCTGATGATCCCGGCGTTGTTCGGGGTATCGGTCAGCCAGATCAACCTGTTGGTCAACACCATGCTTGCCTCGTTTCTGGCGACCGGCGCCATCAGCTACCTCTACTACTCGGATCGCTTGCTGGAGTTCCCGCTCGGCATGTTCGGTGTCGCCATCAGCACCGTCATTCTGCCGGCATTGGCCAAGAAGCACGTGGATGCCGATCCGGCCGACTTCTCCCGCACCATGGACTGGGGGGTTCGGATGGTGATGCTGCTCGGTTTGCCCGCCATGGTGGGGATTGCCGTGCTGCGTGAGCCGATCCTGCGGGTGCTGTTCATGCGCGGCGAGTTCGGCTTGCATGAGGTGACCATGTCGAGCGCCAGCCTGCTGGCATCCACCTCCGGTTTGCTGTCGTTGATGCTGATCAAGGTGCTGGCGCCCGGTTATTACGCCCGTCAGGACACCAGGACGCCGGTGCGGATCGGGATGATCTCTATGGCCGCCAACATGGTCTGCAACCTCCTCTTCATCTATCCGCTCGGTTACGTGGGGCTGGCGCTCTCGACCGCCTGTTCGGGCACGCTGAACGCAGCCCTGCTGTTCAAGGGACTCCATCAGCAGAGCGTCTACCGGCCTTCCCGCCATACCGGGGTCTTTTGCCTCAAGTTGCTGACGGCGAGCCTGCTGATGGGGGGAGTACTCCTCTACCTGTCGCCAGACCTGACCCAATGGGGGGAATGGAGCATGGGCAAGGCGAGCCTGCAGCTGACCATGTTGCTGGTGCTGGGGGGGGCCATCTATGCAGGTGTCCTGTTGGCACTGGGGATCCGGCCAAAAGATCTGAGAGCGGGTCGTGATGATTGACCCGTGTCCGAGGCTTGAAGGCGCCAAGTGAGTTGGTATTTCGGCCCCGAGAGCTGAAATCGGGGCCGCAACAGGGCTGACCCTGATGGCCGCCTGATATATAATCCGGCGATTTCGACAGCAGCAACGCACAAGGCAGCGATGGAGCTTATTCGCGGTATTCACAATCTCAAGCCCCGTCACCGGGGATGTGTATTGACCATTGGCAACTTTGATGGGGTTCATCAGGGTCACCATGCGGTGCTGGCACGTCTCAGGGAGAAAGCGGCCCAGCTGGGATTGCCCGCCTGCGTCATGTTGTTCGAGCCGCAGCCGCTGGAGCTGTTTGCCGGTAGCGAAGCGCCGGCGCGCCTGAGCCGCTTGCGCGAAAAGTATGAGGCGCTCAAGGGGCTGCAGATCGACCGCATGCTCTGCGTGCGCTTCAGTCACCGCTTTGCCGGTCAGGCTGCAGCCACCTTCATCGAGCAGCTGCTGGTCGAGAAGCTTGGCGTGCGCTATCTGGTGGTCGGCGACGATTTTCGCTTCGGCAAGGGGCGGGAAGGGGACTTCCACCTGCTGGAGGCGGCGGGCCAGCGCTTCGGTTTCGAGGTGATCAGCACCCAGAGCTTCCAGCTATCCCGTCAGCGGGTCAGCAGCACGCTGGTGCGCGAGGCACTCAAGGCGGGCCGCATGGCGGAGGTGGAGCTGATGCTCGGCCGTCCTTATGCCATCAGCGGCCGGGTGGCCCACGGCGACAAGCTGGGGCGCACCATAGGTTTTCCCACCGCCAATCTGGCCCTCAAGCGTCAGGTAATCCCGGTCGGTGGCGTGTTTGCGGTGGAAGTGATATGTTCCGGCAAGACCTTCCCCGGTGTAGCCAATGTGGGTGTACGGCCGACCTTGAGCGGTACACAAGCCAGATTGGAAGTACATCTGTTTGATTTTTCTGGTGACCTTTACGGTCAACAGGTCAAGGTGCTGCTTCGCCACAAGCTGCGCGAAGAGCAGAAATTTGACTCTTTCTCTGCCTTGAAAGAGCAGATCGAACGAGATGCCCTGGCGGCCCGAGCCTGGTTCGGGCTGCCGCAATTTCATTTACCCAGCACTCTTTTAGAAAAGAAGGGAACCCAGGACTGATGAGCGACTATAAACATACCCTGAATCTTCCGGAAACCGAGTTTCCGATGCGTGGCGATCTGGCCAAGCGCGAACCCAACATGCTGAAACGTTGGTACGATCAGGATCTCTACGGCGCTATTCGCCGCGCCAAAGCGGGCAAGCCTTCTTTCATTCTGCACGATGGCCCCCCCTATGCGAACGGCAACATTCACATCGGTCACTCGGTCAACAAGATCCTCAAAGACATCATCATCAAGTCCAAGGGCCTCTCTGGCTTCGATTCCCCCTATGTGCCGGGTTGGGATTGCCACGGTCTGCCTATCGAACTGAAAGTAGAAGGCATGGTCGGCAAGCCGGGCGAGAAGGTTTCCGCTGCCGAATTCCGCGCCGAGTGCCGCAAATACGCCAAAACCCAGATCGAAGCGCAGAAGACCGACTTCATCCGTCTGGGCGTGCTGGGTGACTGGGAACACCCCTACCTGACCATGGATTTTGGCACTGAAGCCAACATCATCCGCTCCATGGCCAAGATCGTTGAAAACGGCCACCTGCACAAAGGCTCCAAGCCGGTGCACTGGTGTACCGATTGCGGCTCCGCGCTGGCTGAAGCCGAGGTTGAGTACTACGACAAGAACTCCCCCTCCATCGACGTGCGCTTCAAGGCCGTCGACGAAGCTGCCGTTGCCGCCAAGTTTGACTGCGCCGAAGGCCACACCGGCAAAGGCACTCTCTCTGCCGTGATCTGGACCACTACCCCGTGGACCCTGCCGGCCAACCGCGCCATCGCCATGCACGCCGATCTGGACTACGCACTGGTACAGGTTGAAGGGGAGAACCCCGAGCGTCTGATCCTGGCCGCCGAGCTGGTCAAGGACGTGATGGATCGCGCCGGTATCGAGCACTACCACAACCTGGGCTACGCCAAGGGTGCGGCTCTTGAGCTGCTGCGCTTCAACCACCCCTTCTACAGCTTCGATGTGCCGGTGGTGCTGGGTGATCACGTCACTCTGGATGCCGGTACCGGTGCCGTTCACACCGCTCCTGGCCACGGTCAGGAAGACTTCGTGGTCGGTCAGAAGTACGGTCTGGAAGTGGCCAACCCGGTTGGCAGCAACGGCGTCTATCTGCCGGATACCGAACTGTTTGCCGGCCAGCACGTATTCAAGGCCAACGCAGCGGTCGTTGAAGTGTTGACCGAGCGTGGCGCCCTGCTGCACCACAAGGTGTTCAACCACTCCTATCCGCACTGCTGGCGTCACAAGACCCCGATCATCTTCCGTGCTACCCCGCAGTGGTTCATCAGCATGGAGCAGAAGGGTCTGCGCAAGCGCGCGCTGGAAGAGATCGAGCGTATCGAGAAAGAGGGCATTGCCCAGCACGGTCAGAGCGGCTGGGTGCCGGCATGGGGTAAAAACCGTATCCAGGCGATGGTCGAGAACCGTCCTGACTGGTGTATCTCCCGTCAGCGTACCTGGGGTGTGCCCATCTCCCTGTTCGTTCACAAGGAGACTCAGGCACTGCATCCAGAATCCGTACGCCTGATGGAAGAGGTGGCCAAGCGGGTCGAGCAGTCCGGCATCCAGGCCTGGTGGGATCTGGACAAGGCCGAGCTGCTGGGCGCCGATGCCGACAATTACGAGAAAGTGCCTGACACCCTTGATGTCTGGTTTGACTCCGGTTCTACCCATGCCTCCGTGGTCGATGCCCGTCCCGAGTTCAACGGCAAGCCAGCCGACATGTATCTGGAAGGTTCTGACCAGCACCGTGGCTGGTTCATGTCCTCCCTGATGATCGGCGTGGCCATGAAAGACAAGGCTCCCTACAACCAGGTGCTGACTCACGGCTTCACCGTGGATGGTCAGGGCCGCAAGATGTCCAAGTCCATCGGCAACGTGGTGAGCCCGCAAGACGTAATGAACAAGCTGGGTGCCGACATCCTGCGTCTGTGGGTAGCGAGCACTGACTACACCGGCGAGATGACCGTCTCCGACGAGATCCTCAAGCGCTCTGCCGATGCTTATCGTCGTATTCGCAACACTGCCCGCTTCCTGCTTGCCAACCTGAACGGCTTCAATCCGGCGACCGACATGGTGGCGCCTGCCGACATGGTGGTAGTGGATCGCTGGGCTGTGGGCCGTGCCAAAGCGGTACAGGCCGAGATCGTGGCTGCGTTCGACGAGTACAACTTCCACGGCGTGACCCAGAAGCTGATGCAGTTCTGCTCCATCGAGATGGGCTCCTTCTATCTGGATGTCATCAAGGACCGTCAGTACACCGCCAAGGCCGACAGCCTGGCACGTCGCTCCTGCCAGACCGCCCTCTATCACATCGCCGAGGCCATGGTGCGCTGGATGGCGCCGATCATGAGCTTCACCGCCGACGAGATCTGGGCCCTGCTGCCGGGCGAGCGCGGTGAGTTCGTCTTCACCGAGGAGTGGTACGATGGCCTGTTCGGGCTGGAAGCGGGCGAAGTGCTGAACGACGAGTTCTGGGCCGAGATCCTCACCGTGCGCGGTGAAGTGAACAAGGCGCTGGAAGTGGCTCGTGGCGAGAAGCGCATCGGCGGTTCCCTGCAGGCCGAGCTGACCCTGTTCGCCAAGCCGGAGCTGGCAGCGCGTTTGAACGCGCTGGCCGATGAGCTGCGCTTCGTGCTGCTCACCTCCAAGGCCAAGGTGGTCAGCGTCGATGCTGCACCGACAGATGCTGTGGCGACCGAGCGCGATGACCTGTGGCTGAGCGTGGCCCAGTCTGCCGCCGCCAAGTGCGACCGCTGCTGGCACCATGTAGAGGACGTGGGCACCATCGCGGGTCACGAAGAGATCTGTGGCCGCTGCGTCACCAACGTCGAGGGTGACGGCGAAACGCGTCAATTTGCTTGATGAACATGACTCAACATAAAAGCGGCCTGCGTTGGCTGTGGCTGGCGGTGCTGGCCTTTGTTCTGGACCAGGCGAGCAAGCTCGCCGTGGTCAAGTTGCTGCCATTTGGTTACCCGGGGGTGGAGATCACCCCCTTCTTCAACCTGGTTCATGTCTACAACAAGGGCGCAGCTTTCAGCTTCCTGGCTGATCAGGGGGGCTGGCAGCGCTGGTTCTTTGCCCTGCTCGCTTTTGCCATCTGTGGATTGCTGATCCACTGGTTGCGCAAGCAGTCGGTTGCTCAGCGCTGGAGCGGCATCGCCTATTCGCTGATCATTGGCGGCGCCCTCGGCAACGTCTTTGATCGACTGGTGCTGGGCCATGTGGTCGACTTCCTCGATTTTTACTGGGGTTCCGCTCACTGGCCTGCGTTCAACCTGGCCGACAGCTTCATCTTTATCGGTGCCGCAATGATCGTGCTGGATGGCTTTCGTGGCGAGAAAAAGGAGCAGGCATGAGCCAGCAGATCACCGCTGACAGCAGCGTGCTGTTTCACTTCACCATCAAGCTGGAAGATGACTCGGTGGCCGACAGCACGGCGCTGCATGGTAAACCGGCCCGTCTGCGGATGGGCGATGGCAGTCTGACGCCAAGCTTCGAGCAGTGCCTGCTGGGGCTGCGCGAAGGGGAGAGCAAGAGCTTTACGCTGGCGCCGGAGGAGGCCTTTGGCCTCTCCAACCCCGACAACATCTACCATCTGGATCGCGCCAAGTTTGGCGCCGATGTGGAGCCCAAGGTTGGCACCATCATCCTGTTCGACCAGCCCAACGGCAGCGAGCTGCCGGGGATCATCCGTGCGGTGGAAGGGATGTCGGTCACGGTCGATTTCAACCACCCCCTGGCCGGTCACACCGTCACCTTCGAGGTGGAGATCCTGGGGGTTGATGACGAGGAGAAGGTTCACTGATGGATATTCTGCTGGCTAACCCCCGTGGCTTCTGCGCCGGTGTCGACCGTGCCATCAGCATCGTCGAGAGTGCGCTGGAGAAGTTCGGTGCTCCCATCTATGTTCGTCACGAAGTGGTACATAACCGCTATGTGGTGAACAAGCTGAAAGATGCGGGTGCCGTCTTCGTTGAAGAGCTGGACGAGGTACCGGATGACAGCATCGTTATCTTCTCCGCCCACGGTGTCTCCAAGGCGGTGCGCGAGATGGCCAAGTCCCGCGCCCTCAAGGTATTCGATGCCACCTGTCCGCTGGTGACCAAGGTTCACATGGAAGTCCATCGCGCCAGCCGCAAGGGCTCCGAAGCCGTGCTTATCGGTCATGCCGGCCACCCCGAGGTGATCGGCACCATGGGTCAGTACGAGAATCGCGAGGGGGGCATGTATCTGGTGGAGACGCCGGAAGATGTGGCCAAACTCAAGGTGAAGAACCCGGATGACCTCTGTTTCGTCACCCAGACCACCCTGAGCGTGGATGAGACCTCGGATGTCATCGATGCGCTGCGCAAGCACTTCCCCAACATTCAGGGGCCGCGCAAGGATGACATCTGCTACGCCACCCAGAACCGTCAGGATGCGGTGCGGGAGATGGCGGGGCTGGTGGAAGCCATGCTGGTGGTGGGGTCACGTAACTCCTCCAACTCCAACCGTCTGCGGGAGCTGGCCGAGAAGGTGGGCGCCAAGGCTTACCTCATCGATGACGCCTCCATGATCGAGGCCGACTGGCTGGCAGGGGTCAAGGCGATTGGCGTCACTGCCGGAGCCTCCGCCCCCGAGGTGCTGGTGCAATCCGTCATTACTCGCCTGCGCGAGCTGGGCGGCAAGGTGGTCGCCGAGCATCCCGGTCGCGAAGAGAACGTGGTGTTTGAAGTACCGCCGGAACTTAGAATCATTTGAGTGACGCCAGCAAGGCTTAAGAATAAAGTGCAATGATATTGACGCCGGGTTTGTTCTAGTGACAGGCTCGGCGTTAAACTTATGAAGCAGTCTGTCACCAAGGATGGGATATGATTGGATACTTTCGTGGCTTTTCTCTTATTGAGTTGATGGTTGTTGTCGCCATTGTGGCGATCCTTGGCACCATCGCTTATCCCGCTTATCAGCAATATTTGCTGACCAGTCATCGTGTCGATGCGAAAAAGATGCTGCTCGATGCCGCCAACCGGCAAGAGAGCTATTTTATGGACTTCAATCAGTACGCCTCTTCGGCGTCGGCACTCAATATCTCTGACAATTCAGATTCCGGTTTTTACCATCTGGTTATTTCTGCTGCCGCTAATACCTATACCCTGACTGCGACAGCCTCAGGTGCACAGGGATCTGACCGAGACTGCATTATTTTCTCTATCGACCAAAATGGCACCAAGAGCGCAAAAAATATCAGCAATGCAACCAACAATAATTGCTGGAACTAGGTCATGAAACGCACAGGTTTTGATAGTGTGCCCTCCGGTTTCAGCCTGCTTGAAGTGATGATTGCTGCTGTTGTGCTCTCTTTTGGCCTGCTGGGGCTGGTCGCCATGCAGGCGCAATCCAAATTCGCAGGATATGAGGCGAGGCAACGCACCATAGCCAGCTGGCTGGCAAACGACATGGTGGAGCGGATCAAGGTCAATCGAGCTATCTGGGAGGCGCAAGCCAGTAATACCTGGATCGTCAGTTCGAGTACATCATCGCTACCATCCTGTGCCAATGCTGATGGCACCATGAGCAACTGCAGTGATGCCAATATGCTGGCGCTCGATCTCTACTACTGGCGTCAGTCCCTGATAGGTAGTGCCGCATCGGGGGCGGGCTCCACGCTCAACAATCCTGTCGGTTGCATCATCAAGGGGGCGAGTGACTCGCTGACCGTGGCCATTTTCTGGGCTGGTCGCAAGGCTTCCCATGATGGTTCAAGCGCTATCGCATCAGCCACAACCAATGCTTGCGGCATATCCGGGGTCGACTTGACGAGGCGTCAATACGTATTGACGACCACCTTATGAATAACCGTGGCTTTACCTTGGTGGAATGGCTGATTGCTATGGTGATCGGTGTTTTTCTGCTAGGTGGTGTGCTGAGTGTGTTCGTTGCTTCCAGAACGACTTCTGAAGATGCGTTTGACCAGAGTGAGTTGCAGGAAAATGGGCGATTGGCGATGCGTCTGATAGCCCAAGATCTCAAGTGGGCCGGTTTTTGGGGCGATTATACCGGTATGCCGATGCAGCTGAACTCAGGGGTAACGATAACTTCTGGTGCTGTTATTACTTCTAGCAAAGATTGCTTGGATGAGCGTGGTGAAGGAAGTTTCCCATCAGCATCCGCACCAGCACGTGGTGTATGGGCGACACATATTGATGCCAACAAGCTGATCACAGGCAATGCATTCAGCTGTATTGTATCGGCCAACAGGGTTGCGAATTCAGACATCATCAGCATCAAGCGGTTGATAGGTTTCCCCTTGGCAGACAGTGCACTCTCTGCAAATAGGTTCTATATGGCAACGACGCCTCAGTCTGCTGTTATATTTCGCGGCAATGAAGCCCCTCCTGATAATACTGCTATGCCAAATAGACAGTTATGGGAGTACCAGCATTACATCTACCATATTGTGGATAACAGTGGAGTCCCTGAATTACACAAGCGCATGCTGACTGCCAACGATGGATCATGGGATATATCTGGCGCACTGGCACAAGGTATAGAAAAAATAACTTTGCTATACGGTGTAGATACCAGTCCGGTTCAGGATGGGCGAATAGATAAATATGTATCAATCAGTTCTGTTGCAAGTAATGAATGGAATGAAGGACGGGTCATTGCTGCCCGTCTGTTTATTCTTGTTCGCTCTCTGCAAGCTTCATCAAAATATGTAAATAACAACACATATCAGGTTGGTAATATTCAGGTCGCCGGTAGCGGTGATGGTTTTCGGCGATTGCTTCTGGAGACATCCATTGCGTTGCGTAACCCTGCTGCCATTGCTGGAGGTGGCAAATGAGACGAACCAGAGGCGTTGCATTGATCGTGGCTTTGGTCATCCTGGTACCGCTGACCCTGATTGCTGTCGTGATGATGCAGTCCAGTGGTGTGGATCTCAAAATGGCGGGGGCTGCAGCCAGTTTACAGCAGGCTGAGCATCGGATTGAAGGGATGATAGAGAGTGCGTTATTGCAAGCTGGTCTGTCGAGCAAGATTGCGACAATGGGGGCCAGTTCTGCAATCTCGGTCAATGGAAATACGGTCAATATGGAACGGCGTGGTGAAAGTGTCTGCAAGCGAAAAGTGGATGCCAGTAGCCAGAATGTTATTCCTTCTTGTCGTTATGTTGAGCTGCAGGCTGCAGCAACATATGGCAAGAACAGTCGTGCAATGAATTGGACTGCTGGGGTAGAGCAACCCCTGTTAAAGGCGGAATAGGAGCATAGGATATGCGCGAACATGGACGAGCCTTGCTGCTTTGCACCGTAATGGCCGCCATGCCGGTCTTGGCAAGCAGCAGTTATTCTGATGACACCGAGCTGTTTATTTATGATTTTTCAAAAGCAGGTGACTTCAGACCCAAAATCCTGGTTATCTTTGATAATTCAGGGAGTATGAGCTCAACCATGGATGTGGTTAGAGAAGCTTACGATCCAAATACGACATATCCAGCACTCAGTAATGATCCAGATACCGGAAATAGTAAAAAGTATGTCTACTTTTCTACCGATGGTTCAGTCCCGACAATCACTAATACCCAGCGATTTAAAGATAGTATAAATGCCTGCGCATCCTCAAAATCTCCATTGTCTACAGTTGGCTATTTCCAGTCTCAAGTATGGAGTTACAACTATTCCAGTTATTCAGGCAGTACACCGAGGCAGGGAACATGGGGTTCCGTGTCTGGTCGAACCGAATCGAACATTGTATTGGTTGATTGCAAGCAAGATATAATGTCCAGCAACAACAGTAACCCCTACTCAGGTCCAAGTTTGGTTGTTGGAAGCATCTCGAATGGTTATCCAGTAAATAAGACTTCAAATAGTAGTGGCTTATGGTATTACACAACGAATATCAGCAATGCTGCTGCGGGGAGTAATACTGCAGTTACCTTATATAGTGCAAATTACATCAGGTGGTATTATGGGCCGACAGGACATAGTGTTCAGTCACGACTTCAGGTTGCCAAGGATGCCGTGAAGGGATTGATATCTTCAACTCCTGGTGTTGATTTTGGACTGGCTGTATATAACTACAATGACAGCAATGGTGGCCGAAATGGTGGGCGTATCGTTCGTCGTATTCTGAGTAACGATACCGATATCGGTAATGGTGTTACGGCAGAACAGAATTTATTGTCGACCATAGATAGCCTTGGAGCGGAAACTAATACGCCGCTATGTGAAACGCTATATGAAGCCTATCGTCTATTTGGTGGCCGCTCAGTTTATTATGGTGATGACGATAGCTCACGAAATCCTGCTCGGGATACGTTGGCGGAAAACCCTGTTGGAACCTATAAATCTCCTTATGACAAATGCTCTAATAATGGCTATGTTATTTATATAACTGATGGTGAGCCAACCCAGGATACCAATGCCAACTCGTTAGTGCAGGGGTTGCTGGATAATCTCAATGCGACTGAAAAAGCTGCATATGGTACAACAGTTGGATATGGCAGTAGTGGCAGCACCAGCTATATTGCTGCACTGGCTGGCTATATGAAAAACAAGGATATAAACCCGGGTTCTCCCGGAGTTCAGACTGTTACGACATTTACAGTCGGATTTGGTGATGATGCTGTTACTGGTGCAGGTAACCTGTTAGCGGAAACTGCTCGTCGTGGTGGCGGACTATATTATCCTGCGACCAGTGCTGAAGCACTCAGTCAGGCACTGAAGTCATCTTTGCTTGCCATACTGCGCATCAATACCTCTCTGGTATCTCCTGCTATTGCAACAAATAACTTTGACCGAACCAGAAGTCTAAATAATATTTACTATGCCATGTTTGAACCTGATACGGGTCCACGATGGAAAGGTAATCTGAAAAAGCTGGTCTTGTCTGACAAGTGATATGTAGTTGATACCACTACATTACCGGCGATAAAGAGTGATGGCACAATTCTGGAGGGGGCCAGAACTTTTTGGTCATCAGAGGATGACGGTAATCTGGTTGCAAAAGGTGGTGTGCAGGAGATGCTTGCCGATAAAAGCAATCGCAACCTTTATCTTATCAATGACAAGGCATCGCCAAAACGCCTTGATAGTTTTACGCGCAGCAATGCCCAGATAATGGCTGGCAGTGCTGAGGCACTACGTTCACTTATGCAGTTATCTGACGTCTCTGAACTGGATAATATGTTCAGCTGGATTACTGGTAGTGATGTCGACAATGAAGATAACGACAGCAGTACGACAATCAGGAAATATATATTGGGTGATCCCCTGCACTCCAGACCTTTGGTCATCAACTACGGTTGTACGGTTGCACAAGGGCAGACTAGTTGTACGCCGGACTTGCGTATTATCATGGGGACCAATGCCGGTTTTTTGCATATGTTCAAGGATCTTGGTTCATCTGTTGATGAAACCTGGGCCATGATGCCTTATCCGCTGCTAGCCACTCAAAAAGCGTTACGGCAAAATAGTGAGTCATCTGCTCACGTATTTGGTGTCGACTCCTCTCCCGTAGCACTCATCAAAGATGCTAACCAGAATGGGGTGATAAAAGCATCAGAGGGCGATTATGTCTGGATGTTTGTCGGGTTGCGTAGTGGCGGTAAAAACTATTATGCCTTTGATGTCACAAGTCCAAATGAACCAACACTGAAGTGGTCCATTACACCAGATTCAAGTGGTTTTTCCCAGTTGGGGCAGACCTGGTCTGTCCCTGAAGTGGCATTTGTTCCCGGCGTTACCGATCCGGTAGTGATCTTTGCCGGTGGTTATGATCTGAATAAAAGTACTCTCGGGCTGGGTAGTTCTGATAGTAGTGGTGCAGGTATTTATATAGTGAATGCCAATACCGGTGCTCTGATATACAGCGCAACGCCAGCTGCCAACAGTACGACAAACCTGCAAGTCAGCACCATGCTGGACAGTATGCCTGGTGGTGTGGCGACACTTGATAGTGATGGGGATGGTAAAGTCGACCGTATTTATGCCAGCGATACTGGCGGAAATATCTGGCGAATGGATTTGCCAGGAACCAATAAAACAGATTGGAGTGTATTCAAATTTGCCAGTCTGGGTTCCGATACACAGCAAAGTGAAGATCGGCGTTTCTTCACTCAGCCTGTATTGGTAAGAACAATCAATAAGGGGTGGGAAGTAAAAAATAGCCAGTATGTTTATAGCGAACGCCCCTTCGATGCGGTCTTGATTGGTTCTGGTGACCGTAATCGCCCATCATCAGAATCGACCGTCAACAATGCCTATTTCATGCTGCGGGACTATCAGGTTGTACCCAAATCCTACCGCACCGTCACTCCTCCATCGGCGATCACTATTGATCAACTCTACGATGTAACGACAGACCCCTTCCTTGGCAAAACCGATGCACAGATATTGACGATAAAGAAAAGTCTGACCAGCAAGATGGGGTGGAAATATTGGCTGGATGAAACGGGAGAGAAGTCGATGGGGGCTGGGGTTGTCCTTCAGGGCAAACTTTACTTCACCTCCTTCCTGCCGCAGGTTCAATCTTTCGAAGAGTGTACCATTCAGTCGATAGGTGCCATGCGGCAATACATGGTGGATATGCACTATGGCACATCATTCCGCTACACGGTCGATCAGGATGGTAATCAGTCTCCGGAACGTTATGTCGAGGTCAATAATAAAGTGGCTGATGACCTTGTGGTGCATGCTGGTGATGATGCCAAGATCCGTATTATCGGTGGTGCTCCGGGCGAGGAGGTTATTCTGAAAGATGACGGGAATAATCAACCTACCCGTTGTACCGGGGCCGGGCAATGTTCAGAGGGAGCCGATGAGGCCGAAATGGATATGACACCCAAGAAGATATACCTCTACGAGGATGAACCCCAATGAGAGTGAATATGCTGTTGTTGACTCTGCTGGGCGTTAGCTGCGCCCATGCAGCTGTAGATCGTAAGTGCTATGTCGAACTGGAAAATGGGGCGAATGTTGTATTGCAGGGCGCTATTGCGGATAACAAAAAGCCTGAGATTGCCTTCAAGGAGAAGGGATTTGAGATAAACGGGCAGCTGCTGATGGTGAGGACAGTGCTGGAATGTCAGCCTGTTGATCGGCCTTTCACTCTCGAGTCCGCCCGAAAACAAGAGAAAGAGCAGCCAAGATAGCAGTAGTGCAAGATGATTGGCTCAAGGGCAGATTGTTGTGGTGTCTGTCCTGCTACTGCGGCCAGAAACGGCAATAACGAGGTCAATCTCCGGTTCTTGGCTCACACAGACTTTAATGGTCATATTGGTGCCCAGGCTGGTGCCGTCTGGAGCAAACAGAACCCGGGTTCTGGTGGAAGTGATGGCTGCGTTGGATGAAAAGGTTGGGGTACGTGCCAACTCTGTTTCACCGTTATCAAGTTGGGAGTTGTTATTGGTATCGGCAAATACCAAGAACTGTGTTGAATTGCTGGAAACACACTGGCTTGTGTTGTTGATTAGACATGCGCTTACGGTTTGCTGTTCACTGATTGCTTCGTTACGCGCGAAGCGCAGGTGTTTCATCAACCGCTCACTTTCATAGTTGGCGGTGTTCTCTTTGAGCAGGTCGCTTAGGGCAGGAATACCAATGGCAAGTAGTATGACCCCCAATGCAATGGCGATCATCAGCTCCAGCAAGGTAAATCCGCGTTGTTTCATGGTGGCCTGAGGTGTGTCGTTCCGTGACTATCTACAGCTTATCCTTACTGCCGATGGCTGTCACATGGTTACACCAGTCTTGAACTGGCAGATCGCCCCCCTTTTCTTTATCATTCCCCATCATTTTCGAATTCAAGATGCATCGCCATGGCAAAAGCCCTCTCTCTGATGCTTGCCCAGTTGAATCTGACGGTAGGCGCCATCGAAGATAACACTGACAAAGTGCTCGCTGCGGCCGCTCAAGCCGAACAGCAAGGTGCCGATCTGCTGGTTTGTTCCGAGCTGGCCCTGACCGGCTATCCACCGGAAGATCTGCTGCTGCGCGCCGATCTGATGATCCGGGTTGATGCTGCGCTGGCTCGCATTGCCGAATGGCAGGGTAACTGCGCCATTTTGGTCGGGCATCCCTGGCGTGAAGGGGAGGCGCTCTATAACGCGGCCTCCCTCTATGAGCACGGCAAGCTGATTGCCCGTTACTTCAAGCAGGACTTGCCCAACTACGGGGTATTCGACGAGAAGCGCTACTTCACCGCGGCGACCGAGACCTGCGTGGTGCCGTTCCGTGGTCACAATCTGGGTCTACTCATCTGCGAAGACCTCTGGCAGCCGGGCCCGGCGCTGGCCGCCAAGGCGGCAGGGGCCGATCTGCTGCTCACCATCAATGCGTCTCCCTACGATCAGGAGAAACCCTGGATCCGCCGCGAACTGATGACTGAACGCTGCGATCAGACCGGTCTGTCGCTGGTCTACCTCAATCAGGTATGCGGTCAGGACGAGCTGATTTTTGACGGCTGCTCCAAGGTGTTCAACAGCCAGGGCGAGTTGACCCACAAATTGGCACCGTTTGCCGAAGAGCTGGCGCTGGTACGCTTTGCCGATGGTCAGCCGGTGAAAGAGCGGGAACCGGCTGCGCCGCTGGAGCCGTTGGCCGAGACCTATCAGGCGCTGGTGCTGGCGGTGCGCGATTACGTCACCAAGAACGGTTTCCACGGTGCTGTGCTGGGCCTCTCCGGCGGTATCGACTCGGCGCTGACGCTGGCCATTGCGGCCGATGCCATCGGTGCCGACAAGGTGCAGGCGGTGATGATGCCGTTCCGCTATACCGCCCAGATGAGCGTGGAGGATGCCAAGGAGCAGGCCGAGCGGATGGGGGTGGAGTTCAACATCATCTCCATCGAGCCGATGTTCGAAGGGTTTATGACCCAGCTGGCGCCCCTATTTGCAGGCACCGCTCGCGATACTACCGAAGAGAACCTCCAGGCGCGCTGCCGTGGTGTGCTCTTGATGGCGCTATCCAACAAACGTCGTCGTATTGTGCTGACTACCGGCAACAAGAGCGAGATGGCGGTGGGCTATGCGACTCTTTACGGTGACATGGCGGGCGGTTTTGACGTGTTGAAAGATGTGCCCAAGACGCTGGTCTTCAAGTTGTGCGAATATCGCAACTCGGTCGACTACGTTATCCCGCAGCGGGTTATCGATCGTCCGCCTTCGGCAGAATTGGCGCCGGATCAGGTGGATCAGGACAGCCTGCCGCCGTACGACATCCTGGATGCCATCCTCAAGCGCTACGTGGAAGAGGATGCCTCGGTAGCCGACATGGTGGCAGAGGGCTTCGAGGAGGCGGTGGTGCGCAAGGTGATCCGTCTGGTGGATCTCAACGAATACAAGCGCCGTCAGGCGGCGGTTGGGCCCCGCATCACGGCCCGCAACTTTGGTAAGGACCGCCGTTACCCCATTACTTCCGGGTTTGGCAAACAGAACTGGTAAGGAGTCACCATGAAGAAGATTGAAGCCATCATCAAACCGTTCAAGCTGGACGATGTGCGCGAGGCCCTGGCCGAGATCGGCATCAACGGCATGACCGTCTCCGAAGTCAAAGGCTTCGGCCGCCAGAAGGGGCACACCGAGCTCTATCGCGGTGCCGAGTACATGGTCGACTTCCTGCCGAAAGTGAAGGTGGAGCTGGTAGTGCAGGACGAGGATCTCGATGCCTGTCTGGAAGCGATCCAGAACACCGCCCGCACCGGCAAGATTGGTGACGGCAAGATCTTCGTTTGCGAGGTGGAGCGCGTCATTCGTATCCGTACCGGCGAAGAGAACGAAGACGCTATCTGATGTCGTTTTTGCCTCGTTATGTTCAGGAGCGCAAATCAAGTTCTGCTCTGCTGTCCCGAAAGCGCATCGTGGCGGTGGCAGGCCTGCTGGCAGTACTCACTGCGTGCAGTACCCGCCCGCCAGCCCAGCCGGAAAATCTGTGCCAGATCTTTCGCGAGAAGCCGGAGTGGCACAAGGCCGCGCTCAAGATGAACGAGAAGTGGGGGACGCCGATCCATGTGGTGATGGCCATGATGTATCAGGAGTCCTCCTTCGTACACGACGCCCAGCCGCCGATGGAGTATTTCCTCTTTATTCCGACCGGACGGGCGAGCTCGGCTTATGGCTACGCTCAGGTGAAAGACGAGACCTGGGCCGATTACCAGCGAGAGACCGGCAATAGCTGGAGCGATCGCGATGACTTTGCCGACGCGATCGATTTTATGGGCTGGTACACTAACAAGGCCCAGCGGCTCAATGGCACCTCCAAGTGGGATGCCTATGGCCAGTATCTCAATTATCACGAAGGGTGGGGTGGCTATCGGCGTGGCAGCTATCGCAGCAAGGGGTGGTTGATGAAAACCTCGCGCAAGGTGGAAGCTCGCGCCCAGCGCTACGGCGCCCAGTATCGACAATGCAAGGATCAGCTCTCCCGCGGGAGCTGGTTCTGGTAACCCAATCAGGAGTCAGAAATGCCGTTATTGGACAGTTTTACCGTTGACCACACCCGTATGGAAGCGCCAGCGGTGCGTGTGGCCAAAACCATGCAGACCCCGAACAAAGACACCATTACCGTGTTCGACCTGCGTTTCTGCGTACCGAACAAGGAGATCCTCTCCGAGCGCGGTATCCATACCCTTGAGCACCTGTTCGCCGGTTTTATGCGTGATCATCTGAACGGCAACGGTGTGGAGATCATCGATATCTCCCCCATGGGTTGCCGTACCGGCTTCTACATGAGCCTGATCGGTGCGCCGGACGAGGCCCGTGTCGGTGCTGCCTGGCAAGCAGCCATGAGTGATGTGCTGACCGTGCAGGAGCAGGGCAAGATCCCCGAGCTGAACGAGTATCAGTGCGGTACCTACAGCATGCATTCGCTGGAAGAGGCCCATGCCATCGCTCGCCATGTTTTGGAGCGTGGCATCGGCGTCAACCACAACGACGAGCTGGCCCTGCCGGAAGAGAAGCTCAAAAGCCTCTAAGGCTATCGAGTCAAGATGAGAAAAACCGGTCAGCAATGCTGGCCGGTTTTTTTTATCGCTGTTTGCGTCGCATCGCGATGACTTGTTCACTTTCTCCGCTCTGCTAGGATGTTCTCCTGCTTGTGTTTCAACTGCGGGAGGGAGTGCCGATGAAAGGGGTGTTGCTACGCTGGTTGGCCCGTTACGACGAGTGGTGTGAAGAGTGGGGACTTACTCAGGATAACCGGCGCTGTTGTACGCCGGTTCGTTATGATGAGGATCCATCGAAAGAGTGCAATCCCGGCAGTGATGATTCACTTACTGAAAATTGCGGGTCACGGCACCGGTAACGCTGTTGTATTCAAAACCCAGGCCATTCGGGTAATCCGGGAAGCGACCGACAGAATCGCGCAGAATATAGCGGCAGTTATAGTGCACCTCGTTGCCTTCATCTTCATCCGGATGACCTGGGCCAATCATGGTGGAAAGGTAATCAGCCCGCTTCTGCACTGCGTCAGGCTGATCCGTTGACGCAACGCTCTGACTGCCATCCAGCAGATCGGTAAAAAGCAGTCGGCAGTCTGACTGGTTGCTGACCGAGATATGGTTGCCAGATCCCGGTTGATAGGGGGTGTCTACCGGCTTGTTGTAATCCTCTTCGGAGCCCACCGGCCAGCCATAGCGATTGATATCTATCGTGCTGTTGCCAAAACTGCTCAGGTTGTAGAGCGCGACGGATTGCCCCTTCACTACCACCGCCCAGCCGGCATTGGCCAGACGGGCCGCACTGGCAAAATTGCCCGCAGTCGCCGATACCATGCTTTTGAGCGCATCATCCTTGATATTGATAAAACGGGGCAGGGCCACCACAGCCAGAATCCCCAGTACGATGATGACCAGCACCAGCTCAATCAGGGTAAAACCACGGTGTTTGTTGTTCATCATCTTCAATGACCCATTAAATCCCACAAACAGGTGTGAGTGATATGCAGCTGACAGATACCCATTGCCACCTCGATTTTCCTGACTTTGACGAGGACAGGGGGGCATTGCTGGCTCGTTGCCAGGCATCCGGGGTGACGGAGTATATCATTCCTGCTATTGCCGAGACCAACTGGCACCGTGTGATGGCGCTGGCCAACCAGCACACAGGCGTGTGTTATGGCCTGGGTGTTCATCCCTGGTATGCCGGTGAACAAGAGGAGGGGGCAATAGATCGGCTGCGGGAGCTGGTATCGAGCCGTCCCGAGGGGCTGGTAGCCATCGGTGAGTGCGGACTGGATCTGCGCTCCCATGTACCTCAGGGTAGGCAGTTCGAACTGTTCGAGGCGCAGATCAAGCTGGCAGTCGATGTCGAGCTGCCATTGATAGTTCATTCGGTACGGGCCAATGACACTGTGGCCAAGCTGCTGCGTCGCTTCAAACCGGTGCGAGGTGGCGTAATCCACGCCTTCAGCGGTTCGCTGCAACAAGCAGAGGCGTTCTGGCAGTTGGGTTTTTATCTTGGTGTCGGCGGGGTCATCAGCTATGAGCGGGCGAACAAAACCCGTGAGGTATTTCGGGCCATGCCGCTTGAATCGCTGGTGTTGGAAACCGATGCACCGGATATGCCGCTACAGGGGCGGCAAGGAGAGCGAAATACACCGGAAGCGCTGCCGGAAATTGCGGCGATATTAATGGGGATACGAAAAGAATCTGCAGAGTATGTTTCAACTATGTTAATTGATAATGCCGAGCGACTTTTCCGGCATCGCAAAAGACAATGAAACATTGGTGTAACAAGTCGTTGAGCTATCAGGGAAAAAAATAAGCGTAAAAATCGTTTGCTGTCTAATTTTGTGACACTTGAATAATTTGATACCGATAAAATGTGACCAGCATTCTATTTTATCGGACTTTAATTAGTATAATGCGCTCCCCTTGATTAGTTGGGTTTGTTTACAACTCACTAACAAGCCAGGTGCTACTAGAGGAAGATAATAATGAATTTGTTCATGGGTCTGGTAGGGATGGCGACGCTCGTCCTTATCGCGGTGCTGTTCTCCAGCAACCGCAAGGCAATCAACGTCCGTACCGTAGCCGGTGCGTTTGCAATTCAAGCTGGTCTGGGTGCGTTTGTACTTTATGTACCAGTAGGGCGCGATATTCTGGTCGGTGTATCCGATGCAGTCTCCAGCGTCATCAGCTATGGCCAGAATGGTATCGAATTCCTGTTCGGTGGTCTGGTCAGCAACAAGATGTTTGAAGTGTTCGGTGGCGGCGGCTTTATCTTTGCCTTCCGTGTTCTGCCGGTCATCATCTTCTTCTCTTCCCTGATCGCTGTGCTCTACTACCTGGGCATCATGCAGATGGTCATCAAGTTGCTGGGCGGTGGTCTGCAGAAAGTGCTGGGCACTTCCCGTACCGAATCCCTCTCTGCGACTGCCAACATCTTCGTAGGTCAGACTGAAGCGCCGCTGGTGGTTCGTCCCTACATCTCCAAGATGACTGACTCCGAGCTGTTCGCGGTCATGTGTGGTGGTCTGGCATCTGTTGCCGGTTCCGTTCTGGCTGGCTACGCCTCCATGGGCGTCAAGATGGAGTACCTGATCGCTGCCTCCTTCATGGCTGCACCGGGGGGTCTGCTGTTCGCCAAGCTGCTGGTACCGGAAACCGAGACCCCGAACTATGACGAAAGCTCCGCAGATGCCGAGCTGGACGACAAGCCGGCCAACGTGATTGACGCTGCTGCTGCGGGCGCTTCTGCCGGTATGCAACTGGCTTTGAACGTCGGCGCCATGCTGCTGGCCTTCATCGGCCTGATCGCCATGATCAACGGTATCTTCTCCGGTGTGGGTGGCTGGTTCGGTTATCCGCAGCTCTCTCTGGAACTGCTGCTGGGCTGGATCTTCTCCCCGCTGGCCTTCCTGATCGGTGTGCCCTGGAGTGAAGCGATTGTTGCCGGTTCCTTCATCGGTCAGAAACTGGTAGTGAACGAGTTTGTGGCTTATCTGAACTTCGCTCCGTACCTGAAAAACGAGGTGCTGATCAACGGTGTGGCCATGTCCGATCACACCAAGGCGATCATCTCCTTTGCCCTGTGTGGTTTTGCCAACCTCTCCTCTGTTGCCATCCTGCTGGGTGGTCTGGGGTCGATGGCACCGAACCGCCGCGGCACCATTGCGAAATTTGGTCTGAAAGCCGTACTGGCTGGCTCTCTGTCCAACCTGATGTCTGCGACCATCGCAGGCTTCTTCCTGGCACTGTCCGGCATGTAATATCAGCCTGACTGACAGGGTATAAACACGAACGCCACGGCATCTGCCGTGGCGTTCGTGTATGGAGCGGTGACAACCGTTTTCCTATCTAAACTAATAATAAAATGAGTCAAATCGGAGGTTATATGAATGAAGTGCTACTGGCGATGGTGGCCGGCTTTATAGTCGGTTTGTTGTTTTCTTTCCTCAAATTGCCGATCCCGGCTCCTCCCGTTTTGTCCGGGGTGATGGGGATTGTCGGGGTCTATCTGGGGGGGCTGGCCTACTCCTGGATCCTGACGCGCTTCTTTTCGTAAGGCATTTTTGAATGCGGATTTGCCAGATGTGAGGTACCTCTGAAATTGGCAAATCCGGCTTGCAAACAGGGGGTATCTCGGCTGAAATAGGCGTTGCCAGCAGGGTGCTGGCAATGACTAATGCTCGATGAAATCGGGTGTTGGCGGTCAAATGGAATTGATTGGGAAGTCGGGTCGGAGTTGCTCTGCCTTTCTCAAGTCTTCATGGAACCAAGTCCGCACTTTTGTAAGAAAGTGACAGGGCTCTTGCCTTATTTACAGTCGTTGTGCCTCAGCCTTCGCACTGTAATTCCATTCCCGTATAGCTGGGAATTGCTACTGCAATCTCCTTTTCGGAGCTTGTGGTGGTGCCCGGTTATCTGGATCAAATCGAGACTTTGGAGAACAGAATGAGTGATCTGAAACTGGCCGCCCAGCGCGCCCTGAACCTGATGGACCTGACCACCCTGAACGACGACGATACCGATCAGAAGGTGATCGATCTGTGCCACAAGGCCAAGTCACCGGCCGGTCTGACCGCCGCCGTCTGCATCTACCCCCGTTTCATTCCTATCGCTCGCAAGACCCTGCGTGAGATCGGCGCTGCCGACGTGCGCATTGCGACCGTGACCAACTTCCCGCACGGCAACGACGACATCGAGATCGCCGTGGCCGAGACCCGTGCCGCTGTCGCCTACGGTGCAGACGAAGTGGACGTGGTGTTCCCGTACCGCGCTTTCATGGCTGGCAACGAACAGATCGGTTTTGATCTGGTCAAAGCCTGTAAAGAGGCCTGTGGTGCCAACGTGCTGCTGAAAGTGATCATCGAAACCGGCGAACTGAAAGAAGAGGCGTTGATCCGTCGCGCTTCCGAAATCTGTATCGATGCCGGTGCCGACTTCATCAAGACCTCCACCGGCAAGGTGCCGGTCAATGCGACCCCGGAAGCGGCGCGCATCATGATGGAAGTGATCAAGGCCAAGAATCCGAAAGTCGGCTTCAAGCCGGCCGGTGGCGTGAAAGATGCCGCCGTGGCGGGTCAGTACCTGGCCATGGCCGAAGAGATCCTCGGCAAGGACTGGGTATCCGCCCGTACCTTCCGCTTTGGTGCATCCAGCCTGCTGGCCAGTCTGCTGGCCACTCTGGGGCATGGCGACAAGCCGGCCAACACCAGCGGTTACTAATAGGTTGATGAGAGGGCGGACTGCTGTCCGCCCTGTTAAGCCCCCACCTGTGGTGCGCGGGCAAGGATTCAGGCTTGTGTAACGCCAGCAATGGCGGAGGGAATGAAAGATGTTTTTGCCTCAAGAAATTATTCGCAAGAAGCGCAACGGTGAAGCGCTCAGTACCCAAGAGATTCAATTCTTCGTTCAGGGCATTACCAATAACACCATCGGCGAGGGCCAGATTGCGGCGCTGGCGATGGCGGTTTACTTCAAAGATATGACCATGGATGAGCGGGTTGCCCTGACCTGCGCCATGCGCGACTCCGGCATGGTATTGACCTGGGATCACCTCAATCTGGGTGGCCCGATTGTCGACAAGCACTCCACCGGCGGTGTGGGTGACGTTGTCTCCCTGATGCTTGGCCCGATGGTCGCTGCGTGCGGCGGTTTCGTGCCGATGATCTCCGGCCGTGGCCTGGGCCACACCGGTGGTACCCTCGACAAACTGGATGCCATTCCCGGCTACCAGACCTCGGTCGACAACGATCGTTTCCTGAAAGTGGTGAAAGAGGCGGGTGTCGCCATCATCGGCCAGACTGGCGATCTCGCCCCGGCCGACAAGCGTATCTATGCAGTACGTGACATTACTGCCACCGTCGAATCTGTCGCCATGATCACCGGCTCCATCCTCTCCAAGAAGCTCGCCTCCGGGCTCGAAGCGCTGGTGATGGATGTGAAAGTGGGCTCCGGCGCCTTTATGCCGACCTTCGAAGCCTCCGAAGAGCTGGCCAAGAGCATTGTGGCCGTGGCCAACGGTGCCGGTTGCCGCACCTCTGCGCTCTTGACCGATATGAACCAGGTGCTGGCCTCCAGCGCCGGTAACGCGGTGGAAGTGCGTGAAGCGGTGCGCTACCTGACCGGTGAATACCGCAACCCGCGGATCCACGAAGTGACCATGGCGCTGTGTGCCGAGATGCTGATCTCCGCGGGTCTTGCCAGCGACGAGCGCGATGCCCGTACCAAGTTGCAGGCGGTGCTGGATAACGGCAAGGCTGCCGAGATCTTCGGTCGCATGGTGACTGGCCTGGGTGGCCCGGCCGATTTCATGGAGCGTTACGACGCTTACCTGCCCAAAGCCGCCATCGTGCGCCCGGTCTATGCAGCCAACAGCGGCTTCGTGACCGCCATGGATACCCGCGAACTGGGTCTGGCTGTGGTCGCCATGGGCGGTGGTCGCCGCGCTGCCGGTGACAAACTTGATTATGCGGTTGGTCTGACCGACTTTATCCGCTTGGGTCAGAGCGTCGATGCTGACAAGCCGATCGCGATGATCCACGCTCAGACTGAAGAGCAATATGCTCAGGCTGCCAGCATGGTGCAGGCGGCTGTCCGGATTGGTGGCGAGCGGCCTGAGGCACTGCCTGAAGTGTACCGCCGTATCACCCTGGCTGATTTGTAACAAGGGGAAGTCCCATGAAACGTACCTTTATCCTGATGATGGACTCTTTCGGTATCGGCGCTGCCGCCGATGCTGACAAGTTCGGAGACACGGGCGCCAATACCCTTGGCCATATCGCCAAGGCGTGTGCGGCTGGTGAAGCGCAGGGCCGCGGAGCCCTCAACCTGCCGAACCTGAGCAAGCTGGGCCTCGGCCACGCCTGCGAACAGGCTTCCGGCACCTTCCCGGCAGGTCTTAAGAAAGATATCGAGGTGGTCGGTGCCTACGGCTACGCTCAGGAGCTCTCCTCCGGCAAGGACACTCCGTCCGGTCACTGGGAGATCGCCGGTGTGCCCGTGCTGTTCGAGTGGGGCTATTTCAAGGATCACACCAACAGCTTCCCGCAGGAGCTGCTGGACGCCATCGTCGAGAAGGCCGGTCTGCCGGGTTACCTCGGCAACTGCCACGCTTCCGGTACCCAGGTGCTGGACGATCTGGGCGAAGAGCATATGCGCACCGGCAAGCCGATCCTCTATACCTCTGCCGACTCGGTGTTCCAGATCGCCTGCCACGAAGAGACCTATGGCCTCGAGAAGCTCTATGAGCTGTGCCACATCGTGCGCGAGCTGCTGGAGCCCTACAACATCGGCCGCGTCATCGCGCGTCCGTTCGTGGGCAGTGGCAAGGGCAACTTCAAGCGTACCGGCAACCGTCACGACTACTCCGTGCTGCCGCCGGCACCGACCGTGCTGGACTACATGAAGGACGCGGGTGGTCAGGTGGTTTCCATCGGCAAGATCGCCGACATCTATGCCGAGCAGGGCATCACCAAGAAGGTGAAGGGTACCGGTCTGACCGAGCTGTGGGATCGCACCCTGGAAGAGGTGAAAGCGGCTGGTGACAACACCATCGTCTTCACCAACTTCGTCGACTTCGACTCCTCCTACGGTCACCGTCGCGACGTGAAGGGCTACGCCGATGCGCTGGAGTATTTCGACTCCCGCCTGCCGGAGCTGTTCGACCTGCTGCAGGATGGCGATGTGGTGGTGCTGACCGCAGACCACGGTTGTGACCCGACCTGGAGCGGTACCGACCATACCCGCGAGTACATCCCGGTACTGTTCTACGGCAAGCCGGTCAAGGCTGGTTCCGTCGGCCGTCGCGAGACCTTCGCCGACATCGGCCAGAGCATTGCGGCGTACCACGGTCTGCCCAAACTGGCATACGGTACCAGCTTCCTGTAATTTACCCGCCCGCCACTCCGGTGGCGGGCAATTTTAATAAAGACAATAAAACTCAACCCAAGTGTGAAGGAATCAAGAGAATGGCAACTCCTCATATCAATGCGAAAGATGGCGCCTTTGCTGATACCGTGCTGATGCCGGGCGACCCCCTGCGCGCCAAGTACATCGCCGAGACTTTCCTGGAGAACGTCGAGCAGATCTGCGACGTGCGCAATATGTTCGGCTTTACCGGTACCTACAAGGGCCGTCGTATCTCCGTAATGGGCCACGGCATGGGTATCCCCTCCTGCTCCATCTACGCAAAAGAGCTGATCACCGATTACGGTGTGAAGACCCTGATCCGCGTCGGCTCCTGCGGTGCCGTGCGTGAAGATGTGAAACTGCGTGACGTGGTAATCGGTATGGGTGCCTGCACCGACTCCAAAGTAAACCGTCTGCGCTTCAAGGATCACGACTTCGCTGCCATCGCTGACTTCGACCTGGTTGCCAATGCTGTTCAGGCCGCCAAGAACAAGGGCGTTGCCGTGCGCGTCGGTAACATCTTCTCCGCCGACCTGTTCTACACCCCGGATCCCTCCATGTTCGACGTCATGGAAAAATACGGCATCCTGGGTGTCGAGATGGAAGCCGCCGGTATCTACGGCGTGGCCGCAGAGTACGGTGCCAAGGCACTGACCATCTGCACCGTCTCTGACCATATCCGTACCGGTGAGCAGACCACCTCCGAAGAGCGTCAGCTGACCTTCAACGACATGATCGAAATCGCACTGGATTCCGTCCTGCTGGGCGACAAGTAATCTCCTTGCGAATAAAAAACGGCGGCCTGCGGGCCGCCGTTTTTTTATCTGCTCTCTGTCCGGGCCATCAGTTTTCCGGTGGCGGGGAGGGGGACGTACTCTTTTTCTTGTGCTTGCGCACCCGCATGTAGTTGCGGCGAATGCCGTAGGAGATAAGCACCCCGGCCAGCAGGGCGACCAGTAGCATCAGCCGCTGTTTCTCCTGTGTCACTTTCAGCCGGGTATCCTTGTCCGCCAGCATCTGCTGCTCTTCCAGGGTGATACGCAGATAGCCGAGGGTTTGGGCTCCGTCCTGGATCTCCTGCACGAGCTGGATGCGTCCCTTGCCCTGCTCCGGCATCGACTTGTTGTCGCTGCCGATGGGGAGCAGGCTCTCCAGCGGAACGGCCTGCTCCGACTGGGCGAGCGGGATGCCGCGTCCATCATAGAGGGTGACATCGAGGATCTCCGGCTCGGTCGCCAGATCCCGTGCCAGTCGCTCCAGCTCGCTGCTGTTGTCCTCCTTGATCCAGCGCTTCATGTCGCGGGCGGCATAGGCGACCAGCGCCTGGGCGCGGTTGCGCGCTTCGCTGTGCAGGGCGGCCTGACTCTCTCCCTGCATATGGAGGAGGACAACCAGTACCCAGCAGCCGAGCAGCAGGCCGGCTACCAGACTGAGCACTCGTTTGATGGGAAGATGACGCTGCAAGCGCGAGACCTCATGCTGACCGGAAGTTGCGGGATCTTGGCGCTTGCCTGCGCAAAAAGCAATACGCTACTCTGGGCCACTATTGTTAACCCCTTGATCACCATGGAAGGCGTATCGCTTATGTTGTTGTCCCGGCTCCCCACCTCCTTATCTGAATGGCCCGCCCAGCTGTCATCTTCCCCCTGGTGGCAGCTGACCCCGGATGCCCTGCAACCGACCAGGACGCCCCTTGCGGCTGGCTGGCTGGTGCTGTTTGGCAAGGCGCTGGGGCCGGCCTCTCTGGAAGAGCTGGCGCCCTTGTTGGCTGAGCACGGGGTGGCGGCGACCCTCTATCCGGCGACCGAGGTAGCGGGTTGCCCGTTGCTGCTGCTCGGTACCGACCGCTTCTCGCCCGAGCTGGTGCCCGTGCTCAAGGAGAGGGTGTGGGAGATCGATCTCTGTCATTTGCCCGCGCTGCCGACCCTGAGTGAGCCCGGCCTGCTGGTGATGGATATGGACTCCACCGCGATCCGCATCGAGTGCATCGACGAGATAGCGCGGCTGGCGGGGGTTGGCGATCAGGTTGCGGCGGTGACAGCGGCTGCCATGCAGGGCAAGCTGGAGTTTGCCGACAGTCTGCGTAATCGGGTGGCGCTGCTTGAGGGGGCGCCCGTCGCCATCCTCGACGAGGTGGCGGCATGGATGCCCTGGATGCCGGGCTTGCAGCTGATGGTCGATACCCTCAAACAGGCGGGGTGGCGTGTGGCAATCGCTTCCGGCGGTTTTACCCGCTTTGCCGGCCAGCTGCAGCGGGAGCTGGGGCTGGATGCCATCTTCGCCAACGAACTGGCGGTGGAGGGGGGGCAGTTGACCGGCAAGGTGAGCGGGCGCATCGTAGATGCCAGCGTCAAAGCCGAGGTGTTGCAGCATCTGGCGGCCGAGTATGCAATTGCGCCCGCCCAGACCGTGGCCATCGGCGATGGTGCCAACGATCTCAAAATGATGGCGGTAGCGGGTCTTGGCATCGCCATCCATGCCAAACCGCTGGTGCGGGCGCAGGCGGCTGCGACCCTCAATCACCACGATCTGGAGGGGGTGCTCTGCCTGCTCTCGGCACGCGCCTGTAGCGAAAGGTGCTGGGATCGCCCCTGATATTGTTTCATGGAGGAAACCAATCGAAATGGAATTGTTGCAGCAATCACTCTTTGTCCCCTGTGGCGAGCATCAACTGCACGTCCGTCATATCAAACCGGGGGCGGCCGTTCATGGTGAACCCATCCTGATGGTGCACGGCGCCATCGAGAATGGTCGCATCTTCTATACCGAGTCGGGCAAGGGGTTGGCCTGCTTTCTGGCTCGCCACGGTTTTCAGGTCTATGTCGCCGATCTGCGCGGGCGCGGACTCAGCACCCCCGCCATCGCCGAGCAGGCGGAGCACGGTCAGCATGAACTCATCACCGAGGATCTGCCCGCCTTGCACCGCTGGATTGCCGCGCGCCACCACGGCTTCAAGGCGCACTGGGTGGCTCACTCCTGGGGCGGCGTCATCATGGCCTCCACGCTGGTGCGCTTTCCCGAACTGGCGGAGCAGGTGGCCAGCCTGCTCTTCTTCGGCACCAAACGCGGGGTGTCGGTGCAAAATCCCGAGCGCTGGTTGAAGGTGGATCTGATCTGGAACCGGCTGGCCCCCTGGCTGGCTAGTCGCCGCGGTTTTCTGGCTGCCCGGGATCTCAAGATTGGTGCCGATGACGAGCCGCTGCGCTATCTGCAGGAAACCATCCCCTGGGTCAAGTGCGGCCCCTGGCAGGATCCGCACGACGGTTTTGCCTATGATGAGGCAGCAGCCCGGGTCAACTGGCCGCCGCTCTGGATGATCTCGGCCAAGGCGGACAAGGTGCTGGGCCACCCCACCGACGTGCGCCGTTTCAGCGACGAGATGGGCTCAAAGACCCGCCATACCCGGCTTGGCCGGGACAACGGCAACCGGCTCGATTACGACCATATCAATATGCTGACCGCGCCGCAGGCGCAGGAGGATCACTTCCCCCGGATCCTCGACTGGCTGCTGGATCCGCAGGCCGCCTGATAAAAAAACGGGGCGCATGATGCGCCCTGTTTGTTGTGGCCGGGATCAGTTGAGTGGCGGCGTGATGCCGAGGCGGAACAGGGTCGCCTGGGTGGTGTCGGTCAGCTCGCCGACCCCGACGACGCTCCAGAGCTCCTCCTCCAGCTTTTTCGCTTTGTGAATGGCAAATTTGGCGATGTAATCCAGCTCGTTGGCAATGAAGTTGGTGTCGGGGCGCCCGGTGCGGGAGACGCCTACCAGCACCGAGTAGAACTCCCCTTCCTGTAGTGCCAGCTCAATAAACTGGCGCTTCTCCTTCACACCAGTGAACTCGCTGGCGAGACGGCTGCGGAAGATGGGCAGGCCAGCTCTGGTCTGGATACTGGCGATGTAGACCTCCTCCTCCTTGGGTTTATCCTCCCGCTCTATGCTGCGCAGCGGCGTCATCAGCAGCTCCTTGAGCAGCTCCCCCTGAAACAGCGGATAGAGGTTCTCCTGTTCCGGCAGCTCGGCGCAGGCGGTGAGCAGGCGTTGCAGGCTGCGCGGCTTGAGCGACTTGCCGATGGAGGCGGGTTTGGGCGCCCCCTTCAGCTTGTTGATGTAGACCGGCGAGTTGAACAGGTGGTGGGTGTAGATGTTGCGCAGGGCGCGGGCCAGCCCGCGATAGCGACGCTGCTCCTGCGCTGCCTTGAGCTTGTTCTGGTTGCTCTCGATGAGCAGGCTGAAGAACTGGCGACCGGTGTGGCGATCGGAATCCCCCTCGATGCAGAGATGCAGCACGGTACGGGTCATGTTGAGGCTGACCAGCCGATAGGAGAGATGCTGCAAATCCATGCTCTTGGAGAGCTCCTGCAAGCGGGGCAGGGCAATGGTCACCACATCGTTCTTTTCGCCGACAAACGCCTCTTCCAGCTCGATCTGCAGGCCATGGGCCGAGATGTCGCGGGTCCAGCCCAGCCAGGACTTGCCGTTGTGGTGGATGGCGACCGCCGTCTTGTGGATGTAGCGCAGCTCCTTGCGCAGTTGGACATAGTGCAGGGTCTCGATCTCGAAGGGGGCAACCCCCTGCTCGTGGCCAAAACGCTGCAACTCGTTGGCGTTGCTGCCAGGCTCCCCCTCCTGATAGAACTCTTCGCGCTGGGACTCCTGACTGATCTCCTGCAGCAGGCCGCAATAGCCGATCTGCTTGAGGCGCTCGAGCAGCAGTATGTCCTGCAACTGCGGGTTTTCGAGCCCCTGCAGCTGGCCGACATCCGCTTCGAGCAGTTCGCACGCCTCCAGCGTGAACTTGTAGACGCGCCAGCTGGGGCGGCGTGAGCCAACCTGAAAGAAGAGGGCGGTCAGGCCGCTCTGGCGCAGCTCCTCGGCCGTTGCCGAGAAGAAGTAGATGTGGCTGCGCACCGTGTGGGTGAAGCAGTAGATGAGGGTTTCGCTGGTGGCACCGGGAGCGGGGCAGAGTCGCTTCATCCGCTCGGCGGAGAAGAGCCCCGCCAGCGCATCGCGGTTCTTCTCGTCACGCCAGTACTCCAGCAGATGCTGGTTGTTCTCGGTGCGCAGGGCGATCTCGAGGCAGGGGCTGTCGCCGGTACCGAAGAAGAGCGGCATGCCGGTCATGCGCGGCAGGTAGAACTGCTCGTACCCCTTGATAATGGCGGCCGAGAGCAGGTAGTCGACGCTGACCCGGTAGCGCACCTTGTTGACTTCGATGAACTCTTTCAAAAAAGCGTCAAATGCGGGTTGCTCGCCAGTGCGTACCAGTCGCAGCCAGAATTTCCCCTCTTTGCTCTCTTCCCCGAGGATCTGGTAGTTGACCGGTTGGTGCAGTACCGGGTTGGGGTTGTCGCGCTCCAGCCCGGTGAAGAAGACCTCGACCTGAGCACCGGTATGGTAACTGGGCAGATAGGGCACCGAGATGCGCATCCCGCCGAGGGAGAGATCGGAACTCTTGGCAAACAGCTTTTCACCATCCGGCAGCTTGAGCAGTACCGGCGAGCTGAAGTGCATCCGCTCCTGACGGCGGCCGTAGTAGCTGGCGAAGGCGATGGTATTGACATCGTATTGCCTGAAAGGGCTGGCCGGCGGGGTGAGGTGGCCATCGACGCGAGCGTGGTGCTGCTGTTTTTGCCATTGTTGCAGTGCCTCGTTGACTCCTATGGTATAGGCGTCACGGTAGAGATAGCACTGGGACTGGAACAGGTTGATTGCCTCGGCCGGCATGAAGTGGGTAATGCCGTCGAACTCATGGATCAGACACTCATCTGCCAGCTCATCGCGCATGTCGATGACCCTGCGGCACGGAGAGCATTTGCGTTTTAGCTCCATTTTGAGCAGAAAACGGCTGTTGCTGTTCTCTTCCTGGGTCATGCGGTTGAAGATCTCCTCAAAATCTTTCTCCCGCAACAAGGGGACAAGTTGTTCAATCAGATATTGTTGGTGTTCTGAATCCATGTGTTCCTGCCACGGAAAGTCACTTTTCCGATTCTGGGTTTGATCTGTCGGTCGCAAACAAGTATATCAAGCAGGAATTCATCCTGTCCCCGAGTTATCAATGGCCAAAAATAAAACTGCTTATGTTTGTTCCGAATGTGGTGCCGACTTCACACGCTGGCAGGGCCAGTGCAGTGAGTGCAAGGAGTGGAACACCATTACCGAGGTGCGCCTCGGGTCGGTGACTCCTGCCGGCAAGAGTGCCCGCTATACCGGTTATGCCGGAGCAATTGGCAGTCAGGTTCAGACACTGGCAGAGATAGCCACTACCGAGATCCCCCGTTTCTCCTCCGGTTTCAAGGAGCTGGATCGGGTTCTTGGCGGCGGGGTGGTGCCGGGCTCTGCCATCCTTATCGGCGGCAACCCGGGGGCAGGCAAGTCGACCCTGTTGTTGCAGACCATGTGCGGTCTGGCGGAGCGGATGAAAACCCTCTATGTCACCGGTGAGGAGTCGCTCCAGCAGGTGGCGATGCGCGCCAATCGCCTCGGCTTGCCTACCGACAAATTGCGGATGTTGTCGGAGACCAGCGTCGAGCAGATCTGCCTGATTGCCCAGCAAGAGCAGCCGCAGATCATGGTGATCGACTCCATTCAGGTGATGCATGTGGCGGATGTACAGTCGGCGCCCGGTTCCGTCTCGCAGGTGCGCGAGGCCGCAGCGCTGCTCACTCGCTATGCCAAGCAGAATCACGTGGCCATCTTCATGGTGGGTCATGTGACCAAGGATGGCACGCTGGCTGGCCCCAAGGTGCTGGAGCACTGTATCGACTGCTCCGTGTTGCTCGATGGCGGCCATGACTCCCGTTTTCGTACCTTGCGCTCCCACAAGAACCGTTTCGGAGCGGTCAACGAGCTCGGCGTCTTTGCCATGACCGGGCAGGGAATGCGGGAGGTAAGCAATCCCTCTGCCATTTTCCTTAGCAGGGGAGAGGAGCAGGCTCCCGGCTCCATCGTGATGGTGATCTGGGAGGGCACCCGACCGCTGCTGGTGGAGTTGCAGGCGCTGGTGGATTACTCCCAGCTCTCCAACCCGCGCCGGGTGGCGGTGGGGATGGATCACAACCGGCTTGCCATGTTGCTGGCGGTGCTGCACCGCCACGGCGGCTTGCAGATGGCGGATCAGGATGTCTTCATCAACGTGGTTGGCGGGGTCAAGGTGGAAGAGACCAGTGCTGACCTGGCCCTGCTGCTGGCCATGGTCTCCAGCTTCCGCGATCAGTCGCTGCCCAAGGATCTGGTGGTGTTTGGCGAGGTCGGGCTCTCCGGCGAAATTCGTCCGGTGCCGTCCGGTCAGGAGCGACTGCAAGAGGCGGCCAAGCATGGTTTCCGCCGCGCCATCGTGCCGCACGCCAATGCCCCCAAGCATCCAATCGAAGGGATGGAAGTAGTACCGGTCAAGAAGTTGTCTGATGCGCTCGAGGCGCTGTAATCCGGTGCAACTAAAAGACTATGTCTTGGGATGAACGAAAATAAGAAGAGCGCCAAGGCGCTCTTCTTATTTACGGGATTACGGGGAAATATGGAACGTCAGGGCTGGCTGTGTTCCAGATGCTCGCTCAGCAGCTGTTCCAGCTCCCGGTGCAGCAGCTCCTCATCGCCCACATTGAGTTCGATCATCCGCCTCAGGTGAGTGGCGCTGTCGATGTCGATGTGATGGCAGTAGAAACCCAGCTTCTTGCTGGCCTCATGGTTCAGCTCTACCTGCATCTTGATCTCGATGTCACTGCCGCTCAGGACAAAGCTCAGCTGGTACTCTTTGTTGTCATTGCTCACCCAGTCGTCAGGCCGGATTAGCAGCGCACCCTGCAGGGAAATATCGACAAGCTGAGTGCGCCACTTGCGTTCCCCCTGCGTGAGTTCAGCCATGGTCAAGTAGAGGATCCGTGCAAAACGGCGGCGCTCAGACATGCTCATCTCCTTGTATGCAATCAGTGTGGACCCGATGGTCATTGTTTTGAGTGTAATCCACCTTGACTGCCCGTATCTTGAACTTGCTCCGAAAATGGCGTTCAAGCCTGTTGTGCACTAAGGGATTCCACCACATGGAGTGCCTTGACCAGACGATCTTCCTGTTTGAAACGCTCCTCCAGCACAGGACCCAGTTCATTGAGGTCATCATCGAGCAGCAGCAGCTGGGCTTCATCGGCCTCGCTGTACTTGTCGTTGAACTCGAGAGCCAGTTCGGTGCTGGTACGGATATGGGGGTAGATACGCTTGGCGAGCTCCAGCGTTTCGCCGCTGGCCTGCTCGAAGGCGGTGACCACGTGATTGTAGATTTCGAAGTGGCCTGCGCTGACGTAGTCGACCAGTCTGTCACAGAAGTGCTGCAGCTCTTCGGGTTTGGGCAGGCATCGCTGTTTGGTTCGAGCCGGGGTGAGGCCCGCCAGCCGCATGTATTCGACCAGCAGGGCTTGCCGTGCATCCAGCCAGTCGTCGATAGCCTTGTGTTTTCCTGCCAGCGCCTGTTTGGTCTGTTCCAGTTTCGTCAACATAATCCCTCCATGGGGCAAGGCCGGGCGATTGATGGGGCTTCCTAGCCGTTTGAACAGTGACACACCCTATAACTAGGGAAAATCTGACCAAGCGTCAATAGGCTTGCCGGGATATTGTTAAGTGGTATTGAGGTGGGTGTCAAATTGAGCTTGTTGAAGGGCGAGAGGCCGGTTGGTTCAGGGTTTTTCAGGGCTGTAATGTGACTTTTTCCGCAGATCTTGATGAAAACCCCAGCGTTTGACGCCCCCTGCTCGATAAAGCCTTTGCTTGAGCGTTTTTTTTTGCATAGAGTGACCCAGCGCTAAATGCCCGATCATAAAGGAAATGTTATGAACAAAGCTCAACTTGTCGATGCGATTGCCGCCAAAGCAGATCTGAGCAAAGCTCAGGCCAAAGTGGCTCTGGAAGAGATCATCAATGGTATTACCCAGAGCTTGAAAGAAGGTGATGCTGTGCAGCTGGTCGGTTTTGGCACCTTCAAGGTCACCCACCGCGCAGGCCGCACCGGCCGTAACCCGCAAACTGGTAAAGAGATCCAGATTGCTGCAGCCAACGTGCCTTCATTCGTGGCTGGCAAGGCTCTGAAAGACGCCGTCAAGTAAGTCTTAAAGTCTGTTTTGTCCAATGCCAGTCAGCTTGCTGACTGGCATTGTTTTTATTGGGGCTTTCAGTTTTACCCTTCCATCTCACCTACCTTGGTTTGCGCAAGGAGCACTCTGCGCGTCAGGCCGTCTGCTGCGCGGTCGCTGGCAATGGCCAGATCCGCTCATAGGCCCAGGTAAAGAGAATGATGTAGACGAGGTAGAAGGCGACGAAGCCGAGATCCAGCAGTAGCGCTTCCCATAACCCCAGATCGAGCCAGAACATGACGCAGGGGAGGGAGAGCATCATAAAGCTCGCTTCGTAGCCAAACGCGTGCAGGAAGCGGTCCAGTGGTCGCTTGTTGGTGCGTCCACACAGAGCCAGCAGCGCCTTGTCAAACAGCAGGTTCCAGCCATAGGTCCATGCAGTGGCGACGATGGAGAAGAAGATCGCCAGTGAACCGACCTCTGCCACGCTCTGGCCAAATAGCTGGCTGATAAGCGGGGCAACCATGGCCAGACCAATGCCTTCATAGAGAACCAGATAGCGGAGCCGATCCGAAGTGGTGCGCAGATGGGTACTACTCATGGGTGATGTGCCTCCTGTGGGAGGCGCATTTTAATGAGCAGTTGGCCAAAAATGAAGCAATTTGTCGCAGGCCAGCTGCAGTGTGGCGTGTTTCCCGCCCTTATGCTGCCGGCGCTGTCACTTGGGTAGCGAGCGTGAATCCCTCCTCGGCAGGATTGAGCGTCACCTTGACCTCTCCCAACTCTGCGAGCGAGGCAACATGGGTACCGCCACAGGGGATGGTCACCTCCTGACCTTCCAGCATGCAGTGCCAGTAGCGCGAATCGATGATCGCCTCGCCAGCGCGGCTACGGCGGATCTCGCCCCCGGCTGCAATCCAGTCGGCCAGCTGCCGGTTGACCTTCTCTTCAATCACCGCCAAATCTGCCAGCAGCGCCTCGCTGTTGACCCCCTTCTTGCGCAGGCTCTTGCCGATGCGGTACTGCTCCCGCGAACCGCAAGGCTCGACTCGCGAGCTCTGAATGGCGAGGCGGTCGAAGTCCGGTTGACCCAATGCATCGAGCTCACTCACCTCTTTACGCCAGTAAGGGGTGAGAATCCGGTTGAGGGCGAGTGCCGCCAGATGGCAACCGCTATGACCCAAGCTCAGGGCGTGGCGTGCCGCTCTATCGACCTGCAACTCGACCCGACTGCCGACAGGCAAGCTGTGCTCGCCCGCCAAGGGGTGTACCACGACGAACCGCCATCCCTCTGCACCCCGTTTGACCGGAATATCGGCGTCGACGAACAGCTCGCCTTCCGGGCTGATGGCCCCCATCCGGCAAGAGCCAATAGCGGCTTCGCCCCCTTCCCAGCGAGCATGACCCACATCTCCCGGCTGATCGGGCCAGAGGTGGCTTTGGGGATGAAAGGGGGTGAGGTCGGTGACCAGCAGCGTGGTTTCACCGCGCTGGCAGCAGACCACGCTGGCCTGCTCCTGATGATGGCCCAGCACGAAGCTGACTCGGGTATGTTCCATGGCAAGGCTCCCGCAACGATAAATGAGAAGAGAAAGCGGCAGCATACGCCAAAGTGCGAAGGGGCTCATTAACCAGTGTTAATGAGCCTCCTGTTTGGTGACTGGTTGCTAGATCATGGCAACCAGCAGGTAGGCATTGAGCCCGATCACCAGTGCAACGATAAGACGGCCGATTGCCTGGGTGACCGGATGGTTGCGATGTTTTCCCATCAGCGCCCGATCACCGGTCAGCATCAGCAGCGGGATCAGCGCCAGCGCGATGCCAAAACTCAGGATTACCTGACTCAATACCAATATCTCTGTCGTGTTGAAGCCCATGGCGATCACCACGAAGGCGGGGGTCATGGTGATGGCGCGGCGCAGCCAGAGCGGGATGGTGAAGCGGACGAAGCCCTGCATCACTACTTGCCCGGCCAGTGTCCCCACCACGGTAGAGCTGATGCCGGAGGCGACCAGCGAGAGGCCAAACAGGGTGGCCGCCGCCTGACCCAGCAGCGGGGTGAGGGTCTGGTAGGCTGACTCCAGCTCCGCTACCTGCTGGTGGCCCGAGCTATGAAAGGCGGCCGCCGCCATTGCCATCATTGCCAGATTGACGAAGCCGGCGATGGTCATGGCGATGGCCACATCGACCCGGGTGGTATGCAGCCGTTGGCTGACCGAGCCCTGATCCTGCGTGTGCTGGGTCAGCGCCGAGTGCAGATAGATGACGTGGGGCATCACGGTGGCACCGAGCACACCGGCGGCCAGATAGACGGCATCACTGTTGGGTAGACCTGGGAAGAGGGCACCCTCCAGCAGACTCGGCAGATGGGGGCGGGAGAAGATCAGCTCGACGATGTAGGCCGCCGCAACAAACAGCAGCAGACCGCCCACCACGAACTCCAGCGGTTTCTGGCCGCGGGATTGCAACATCAGGATCCCCCAGGTGACCACGGCGGTGATACAGGCTCCCTCCAGAAGGGTCACGCCAAGCAGCAGCTTGAAGCCGACGGCGGCGCCGATAAATTCGGCGAGATCGGTGGCCATGGCGATAATCTCCGCCTGTACCCAATATGCCCAGACCGCCGGTTTCGGCAGTCGGTCGCGGATATGCTCAGCCAGATTCTTGCCGGTGACGATGCCGAGTTTGGCCGAGAGGGTCTGCACCAGCATGGCCATCAGGTTGGCCCATACCACCACCCAGAGCAGCTGGTAGCCGAAAGTAGAGCCGGCTTGAATATTGGTAGCGAAGTTGCCCGGATCTATGTAGCCAATGGCAGCGATAAAGGCGGGCCCGAGCAGGGTCAGTTTGAATTTGCGGCTTGGAATCGTTGTAGTCAGTGCGGGTTGCATCGCATCACCCTCCATCAGGATATGGAGAGAGAATAGATCTAAATGATAATTGTTATCAATTGGTCTTTTGTATCATATCCATCGGGAAAAACTTTTGAGGTCGTCAGTTGCAGTGAGGGATGCGATTTCGTACAATACGCCGCCCTAGAAAAGCAGCGACTAAACACCATTATGTTCCTTGCCTCCGAGGTCTGGCTGCACCTGGGCGGAGGCTGAATTAATCCGTAAGGAGCTAAAATGCGTCATTACGAAATCGTCTTCATGGTTCATCCGGACCAGAGCGAGCAAGTTCCCGGCATGATCGAGCGTTACACCGGCGCCATCACCACTTCCGGTGGTACCATTCATCGCCTGGAAGATTGGGGCCGTCGTCAGCTGGCTTACCCGATCGACAAACTGCACAAAGCCCACTACGTTCTGATGAACGTAGAAGCAGAGCAAGCCGTTATCGATGAGCTGGAAACCAACTTCCGCTTCAACGATGCCGTTATCCGCAACATGATCATGCGCACCAAGCACGCCGTGACTGAAGTTTCTCCGATGGCCAAGGCCAAAGAAGAGCGCTTCACCCGTCGTGACGACGAGCGCCGCGAAGAAGCTACTGAAGCTGCTTCCGAAGAGTAATTCTGGATCACTGACTAGAGGATAAAGGCCATGGCACGTTATTTCCGTCGTCGTAAGTTCTGCCGCTTCACCGCCGAGAACGTTACCGAGATCGACTACAAAGATATCGTTACTCTGAAAAACTACATCACTGAATCTGGCAAGATCGTACCGAGCCGTATCACCGGTACCCGCGCCAAGTATCAGCGTCAGCTGGCACGCGCCATCAAGCGTGCTCGTTACCTGGCTCTGCTGCCGTACACCGATCTGCACAACAAGTAAGAATCGGTCCGGCACTTAAGCCTAACTCAACGAAATTTATAGAGGAAAGGTAATGCAAGTTATCCTGCTCGACAAAATCGCCAAACTGGGCGGTCTGGGTGACCAAGTTTCCGTGAAATCTGGTTATGCCCGTAACTACCTGATCCCGCAAGGCAAAGCTGTTATGGCCACCAAGGCCAACATCGAAGCTTTCGGTGCTCGTCGCGCTGAGCTGGAAGCCAAACTGGCTGCCAACAAAGCTGCTGCTGAAGAGCGTGCTGCCAAGCTGGCCGAACTGGCTACCGTGGTTATCGCTTCCAAGTCTGGCGACGAAGGCAAGCTGTTCGGTTCCATCGGTACCCGTGACGTGGCTGAAGCCATCACTGCTGCCGGCGTAGCCGTTGCCAAGAGCGAAGTCCGCATGGGCAACGTTCTGCGTAACACCGGTGACTACGAAGTTGCTGTTCAGCTGCACGCTGACGTTAAAGCAACCGTACAGATCCAGGTTGTTGCCCTGTAATAGCGATTCGCTTTTGCAGAAAAAACCCGCGCACTTGCGCGGGTTTTTTATTTTCAGGCCCGGGGGTAGAGTGAAGCTCTGTTCCTCAGGAGGAGATCTCTATGGCCTGGGTCGAAGGTAGCGTCATCGAACGCATCGAATGGACACCCACTCTGTTCTCCCTGCGGGTAGCGGCCGATCTGGCCCCCTACAAGGCAGGTCAATTCACCAAACTGGCCCTTGAGCAGGGCGAGCGGCGCATTCAGCGCGCCTACTCCTTCGTCAATCCTCCCTCTGCGCCATACCACGAGTTCTATCTGGTCGAGATCCCGAGCGGTGAGCTGACCCCCTCCCTCGGCTCGCTGCAAGCGGGCGATACTCTGCTGGTGCAGTCTCTGGCCACCGGTTTTCTGACACTGGATGAGGTACCGGCTGGACGCGATCTCTGGCTGCTCTCGACCGGCACCGCCATCGGCCCCTTCCTCTCCATGCTGGCCGAGGGCGAGGCCTTCAACCGTTTCGAGAATCTGGTGCTGGTACACGGGGTGCGCAAAGGCGAAGAGCTGAGCTATCAGGCTTTGATCGCCAGCTTTGCCGAGCAGCATGGCGAGCGCTTTCGTTATGTCCCCTTTGTCAGCCGCGAGCCGTGGCCCGATGCAATGGCGGGACGGATCCCGGCGGCGATTGCCAACGGCCAGTTGCAGCAGCGGGTAGGGTTGGAGTTCTCACCCGAACTGAGTCAGGTGCTTATCTGTGGCAATCCGGAGATGGTGAAAGAGACTCAGCAGACCTTGCTGGCACTGGGGTTGGCCAAAAATCTGCGCCGGGCACCTGGTAATATCAGTGCGGAGAACTACTGGTAACGCAACATGATGGTGGGGCCACTCGGCCCCTGCTCATTTGATTACTGGTTGTTGCCCTGCGGAGCGGGCATCTGGTTGGTGCTGGGGGGCTGATTGCGATTCTCTTCGCTCTCGACATTGACTCTCATCCCCTTGCAGTCAGAGGGAATATAGTCGTTTACCCCCAGATCGAGGCACTCTTTCTGGCTCCAGCCAAACTGCTTGTCATCCCAGTCCAGATTGAAGGTCATCGCATCGACAGAGAAGGTTGAGCCGCTGCTCTCCTGGGATGGTTGGTCGGCATGGGCTGTGCCGGCGAGCAGCAAGAGTGAGAGGAGCAAAGGGGTCGTTCTGTTCATGATGGCCTCGGATAATTGCAACGGCGGATGAGTATACGTCTGCGGGCTGAACCCGGGCGGAATCGCATCCCATCTCGCCACACGATGAAGTCAGGAGGGGGATTGTAGCGCTTTTCTGCTGCCAATTTGTCCGTTTTGGTCGCACTCTGGGCAGCTGGTTTGCAATATGAAGGAATTCAGGTGTTTGCCCTTCTCTGAACGGCTCTGCCGACTATAATCGGCAGCCAACTTTTCCTGCACTGCACCACAGTTTCACCATGACCACACAGGACGCTTCCGCGCTGCGCTATCCCAAGGGATGGTTCGCGCTCACCACGGTATACAGTTTTACCGGACTGGCCATTCTGGCCTCCATCATCTTCTCCCTGCTGCTGTTTCTCTCCATCGATGACAACCCGCTGATGAAGTGGCTGTTTGGCGGTCTGGCGATCATTTTCGAGCTGGGCAAGTTCTACGTCTGGTACGAGTACGGCGAGCGCAAGGCGCGCCGGGATCTGAGTGGTGCCTTCTGGTCGTTGCTGTTCTACAGCGTGCTGGCGGCTATCTCCATCGGTGGCAGTATCGGCGGTATCAATAGCGCTACCAATACGGTGCTGAGCCAGCAGGCGCGCCATGAACGGGAGATCTCCCGTTTTGACGAACAGATCGCCAGCATCGAGCGGCAGATCCAGCTAAACGAAGAGGCGGCCCGCAAATATATCGAGTTGGAGCGCATCTCCAGCGGTGTATCCTCGTTGCAGCACGCCAACACCAAGCTGCGCTTGCAGCAGGATGAGCTGCGTCAGCAGCGCGATGCCAAGCCGGTCAACGAGCAATCCTCCATGCTGGGGCTGATGAGCAGTCTGGCGGACGGGGTCGGGATGAGCATCAGCCAGGTGCAGTTTCTGCTGGTCTGTTTCCTCTCGGTGCTGCTAGACGTGTTCGGTGCCTTCTTCGTCAGCCTGATCGGTGAGGAGAGCCGTTTTCGCCGGATGTGGCGCTGGCAGCAGGCTCGCGCCCGTGCCGAGGAGCAGGAGGCGCTGGCTCAGGCAGCCCAGCTCGAGCCCATGCTGCCGCCGGAGCCTGCACCCGAGGTGCTGGCACAGGTGCGCGGCGCGCTGGAGAGCGGTGAGCTCAAGTGCAGCAAGCGCTCGGTGGCACAGGCGCTGTCACTCTCGCTGGAGGAGGTGGATCGGGTGTTCCACCATCTGCTGTCGCAGGGGGTACTGGGGCAGGGGAGCAATCGTCACTACTACCTCAATTCGCAGCCGGTGCAGTAACGACAGCGACAAAAAGGCCACCGATGAGGTGGCCTTTTTCGTATCTGATTCAGTTGGTCAGCACCATCATCAGGCTGAGGAAGGCGGCCAGTCCGCCACCGATGCCGATGATCCAGTAAAACCCCTTGGCCCCCTGTTTGAGCGGGATGCGGAAGTAGAGCAGGAATGCCCACCACCCCAGCGCCAGCAACAGAGGAATAAGAAACATTCGAGCCATGGTCTCCTCGCTGTTATTCTGTTGACCCTCGATGCATCAACAGGATGGCTTGTGCAATGACGCAACTACAGATTACCGCATTCGGCGACCCCTCGGTACTCAAGCTCAACTCCTCTCTCGACAAGGTGCCTGCCGATGGCGAAGTACGGGTGCGCATCTGCTTTGCGGGGGTCAACCCCATCGATGCCAAGACCCGGGCCGGTCTTGGCTGGGCTGCTGCTCAGAACAAGGACAAGCTGCCCTGGACGCCCGGTTATGACGTGGCTGGCGTGGTGGAGCGAGTGGGTCCCGGTGTAGCCTCGCTGGCCGAGGGCGATCTGGTGTGCGGCATGGTCGGTTTTCCCCTTGCTGCCGGTGGTTACGCTGAATCCGTGGTGGCGAACGAGCACGAGCTGGTCAAGCTTGACGGGGTGAGCCTCCAGCAGGGGGCGGCGCTGCCGCTGGCGGGACTCACCGCCTGGCAGGGATTGTTCGAACATGGCGCCCTTAAGGCGGGGCAGCGAGTGCTGGTTCTGGCCGGTGCTGGCGGTGTCGGTCATCTGGCGGTGCAGTTTGCCGCTGCTTATGGTGCTCACGTGGTAGCCACGGCGAGCGGCGACAACCACAGCTTCCTCCATAGTCTCGGGGCGAATCGGATGGTGGATTACCATCAGGCCGAATGGTTCGCCGAGGCGATCGCCGATGGCCAGTTCGATCTGGTGCTGGATCTGGTGGGTGGCGAGAGCGGCAAGGTGGCGCTGGCATGCGTCAAGCCGGGTGGCCGGCTGGTGACTGTGCCCACCATCACTGCCCAGCTTATCAAGGATGCTGGCGCGGCTGCCGGTATCGAGGTGGTTGGTATGCTGGTGCACCCCGACCAGAAGCAGTTGAGCCAGATGTTGATGCTGCTGCGTCAGGGCGAAGTAAAGATTGCCATCGCCGGTGAATTTGCCCTGAGCGAGGGGGCGCTGGCCCATCAGCGCATCGAAGGGGGCCATGTACGTGGCAAGCTGCTGCTGCGCATGCCCGCCGCCGACGGTTATCCTGCATGAGCGGGATGATGGAGATGGGGCTGGGGTGGCTCTTTTTGAGCGCCTTTACCTCAGCCACTCTGTTGCCCGGCAGCTCGGAAGTGCTGCTGGGGGCCATGGCGGCCAAAGGGGAGTGGAGCATGGCGAGCCTGCTGCTGTGGGCGACGCTGGGCAACACCCTTGGCTCCATGACCACCTGGTGGCTTGGCTGGCTCGCCACCTTCAAGAAAAAACCGGAAGATTTTCAAGGCCGTGGGGAACAAAAAGCCCTCGGCTGGCTCAAACAACATGGCCACTGGTGTCTGCTGCTTGCCTGGACGCCTGTGGTCGGTGATGGACTCTGTCTGCTGGCCGGCTGGCTGCGCCTCTCCTTCTGGCGCTCTCTTGTCCTGATAGGGCTCGGCAAATTGTTGCGTTACGCTCTGGTATTTCTACTGGCCAGTCAGATCTTCTAGCCCTTTTTGTCACTCACGAGGTTACCGTGAACAAAGTCATACCTTTAACCATTCTGCTGGGCTTCACCCTGCCCGTGCTGGCGGCTCCGACTCTGGTCTCCGAGCAGGTCAAGGAGGAGGGCAAGCTCGCCATCCCTTATCAGATGTACAAGCTGGACAACGGCCTGACCGTCATTCTGGCGCCCGACAAATCCGATCCGCTGGTGCATCTCGACGTCACCTATCACGTCGGGTCGTCACGCGAGACGGTCGGCAAGTCCGGTTTTGCCCACTTCTTCGAGCACATGATGTTCCAGGGCTCCAAGCACGTCGGTGATCAGGAGCATATGCGGATCATCAACGAAGCCGGTGGTGACATGAACGGCACCACCAACAAGGATCGTACCAACTACTACGAAACCGTGCCGGCCAACCAGCTGGAGAAGGTGCTCTGGCTGGAGGCCGACCGGATGGGCTTCCTGCTCGATGCGGTGAGCCAGAAGAAGTTCGAGATCCAGCGCGCCACCGTCAAGAACGAGCGGGCCCAGCGTATCGACAACCAGCCCTACGGTCTGGTGAGCGAGAAGGTGGGCGAGGCGCTCTATCCGCGCACTCACCCCTACTCCTGGCAGCCCATCGGCTATGTGGAGGATCTCGACCGGGTTGACGTCAACGACCTCAAGCAGTTCTTCCTGCGCTGGTATGGCCCCAACAACGCGACTCTGACCCTGGGCGGCGATTTTGATACCAAGCAGGCCCTCGACTGGATCGAGAAGTACTTTGGCTCCATCCCGCGTGGCCCGGAAGTGGCCGAGCCGACGCCAAAACCGGTTACCCTGCCCGAGACCCGCTACGTGACGCTGCAGGACAAGGTGCACCTGCCGCTGCTCTATATAAGCTATCCGACCGTGTCACTGGGTGATCCGCAGGAGCCGGCACTCGACATGTTCGCCGACGTGCTCGGCGGCTCCGCCAGCTCCATGCTCTACCAGTCGCTGGTCAAGACCGGCAAGGCGATCGATGCGGGTGCCTCGCACTACTGCGAAGAGCTGGCCTGCACTCTGACCGTCTACGCCTACCCCAACCCGGCGGTGGATGGCAGCCTCAAGACCCTCAAGGCGGAGGTGGACAAGGTGATCGGCGAGTTCGCCCAGCGCGGCCTCAAGCCGGAGGATCTGGAGAAGGCGATCAACAGCTATCGCGCCTCGGCCATCTGGGGGCTCGACAGCGTCTCCGGCAAGGTGAGCCAGCTCGCCATGGGTCAGGTGTTTGCCCAGGATCCCAACTACGTCTTCAAGACCCTCGACGCCATCGGCAAGGTGACGCCGGAGCAGGTCAAAACTGCTTACGACCAGTTCATTGCCAACAAGCCGGCGGTGGTGCTGAGCGTGGTGCCCAAAGGCAAGGCCGAGTGGCAGGTCGCTACCCCGAATTTCACTCCGGCCAAACGCGAGCTGCCGGACTACAGCAAGCATGATCAGGCGCTGGCCGAGCGACCGGTAAAAGACAGTTTCGATCGCAGCGTACAGCCCAAGGCGGCCGATGCGGTGAGCGTCAAGGTGCCCGCCATCTGGCACGGCAAACTCGACAAGAACATCGAGATCATCGGCACCCGAAGTGACGAAATCCCGGCGGTTTCCATCATGATCGCCCTGCCGGGCGGAATCCGGGCCGAGGAGAAGGGGCAGCTGGGGCTGGCCAATCTGACCGCAGCCATGATGGGGCAGGGGTCGGTACGCCTGACCGAGGGGCAGCTCAGCGACGAGCTGCAAAAGCTGGGCTCAAGCATCGATGTCTCCAGTGCCCAGTACAACACGCTGATCACCATCAGCTCGCTGGCCGACAAGTTGCCACAGACGCTGGCGCTGGTGCGCGAAGTGTTCGAGCGCCCCGGTATGCGGGAGGCGGACTTCGAGCGGGTCAAGGCGCAAATGCTGCAGGGGATGCAACAGGCCCAGCAGCAGCCTGAATGGCTGGCGGGACAGGCATTCCGCGAGCTGGTCTATGGCAAGAACAACCGCCTCGGCCAACCCTCCGACGGGGTACCTGCCGATGTGGCCAAGCTGACGCTGGCGGATGTGAAGCACTACTATCAGGCCTACTACAACCCCTCCAATGGCAAGGTTGTGGTGGCGGGCGATGTGAGCCAGAAGCTGATCGAAGAGCAGCTCGGCTTCCTGAGCGACTGGAAAGGGGCGACGCCGGCTCTGGGGGATCTCAAACTCAAAGGCAAGCAGGCCAAGCCGGGCATCTATCTGGTGGACAAACCGGGGGCGCCCCAGTCGGTGATCCGCATCGGCCGCCGTGCCATGCCGTTTGATACCACGGGTGACTACTTCACCGCCGGGCTGATGAACTTCAATCTGGGTGGCAACTTCAACAGCCGCATCAACCTCAACCTGCGCGAAGACAAGGGCTACACCTACGGTGCCAGCTCCGGCTTCTCCGCCAACCGCGAGGTGGGTACCTTTGCCACCGGCGCCAATGTGCGTACCGATGCGACCGTAGATGCCATTCGCCAGTTCCTCAAGGAGATGGACAACTACCGCAAGAGCGGCCCGACCCCGGTCGAGCTGGCCTATATGCGTAGCGCCGTTTCCCAGCAGGATGCCCTCTCTTACGAGACCTTGGGCCAGAAGGCGGGCTTCCTGCTGCAGATGGTGATGTATGGCCTGAAACCGGACTATGTGCAGGCCCAGAACAACCTGATCAAGACGGTGTCGGCCGAGACGCTCAAGGCGAGTGCTGCCCGCTGGCTCAATCCGGCTGACATGGTGATCGTGGTGGTGGGAGACAAGCAAAAGCTTGAAAAACCCCTGAAGGAGCTTCATCTTCCCATCTATCCGCTGCAGTTGCCGTAACTGACGCTTTATAAAAATCAAGAGCCGCCCCGGATGGGGCGGCCTCACATGAGCCGTGAATATGACTACAACAAGCTTGTCACTCACCGAGTTGCTGACTGCGCTGGGATCTCCCGAGCGATTGACTGCTCTCAAGGGGATCCGGCGCGGGATCGAGCGTGAATGTCTGCGCATCACGCCGGATGGCCGACTCGCCCAGAGTGACCATCCCCGGTCGCTGGGCTCGGCCCTGACCCATCCCAACATTACCACCGACTACTCGGAGAGCCTGCTGGAGTTCATCACCCCGGCTACCGACTCCCTCGACAGCCTGATGGAGCAACTGGGTGACATCCATCACCATGTGATGCGTCATCTGGGTGACGAGCGGATCTGGCCGCTCTCCATGCCCTGCTTCGTCGGCGGTGAGGAGAGCATCCGGCTGGCCCAATACGGCAGCTCCAACATCGGCAAAATGAAGACTCTCTACCGGCAGGGGTTGAAGAATCGCTACGGCAGCCTGATGCAGGTGATCGCCGGGGTGCACTTCAACTTCTCCATGCCCGACAGCTTCTGGAGCGAGTGGCAGGATCTGGTGTGCGAAGGGTGCTGCAGCCAGCGCTTTATCTCCGACAAGTACATGGGGCTTATTCGCAACGTCTACCGCTTCGGCTGGCTGGTGCCCTACCTGTTCGGCGCCTCGCCGGCCATCTGCGAATCTTTCCTCAAAGGGCGCAAGAGCAACCTGCCGTTCGAGAAGACTGGCAAGGGCACCCTCTATCTGCCTTACGCCACCGCGCTGCGTCTCTCCGATCTGGGCTATACCAACAGCTCCCAGGCGGGGCTCAAGATCAGCCACGACAATCTGCCGGCCTATGTCAGCAGTCTGCGCCGCGCCATCAATACTCATGATCCCGAGTTCGCCAAGATCGGGGTCAAGGTGAATGGGGAGTATCGCCAGCTCAACGACAACGTGCTGCAGCTGGAGAACGAGCTGTATGCCCCGATCCGGCCCAAGCGCACCCCGCGTAGCGGCGAGAAGCCGTCGGATGCGCTGGAGCAGCGCGGCATCGAGTACATCGAGCTGCGTACCGTTGACGTCAACCCCTTCACGCCGCTGGGGATCGACGCCGATCAAATCCGCTTCTTCGACCTGTTCCTGGTCTGGTGTCTGCTGCGCCCCTCTCCGGTGCTGAACGAGGAGGAGATTGCCCGCAATCGCCGCAACCAGAGCAAGGTGGTGCTGGAGGGGCGTCGCCCCGGCCTGATGCTTGAAGATGAGCAGGGCAATGCTATTGGCCTCAAAGAGTACGGCCTCAAGCTGTTCGACGAGCTGGCTCAGGTGGCCGAACTGCTGGATCGCTGTTGCGGCCGCAACCGCTATCGCGAGACGCTGGCGATGCATCGCGAGAAGCTGCTCAACCCCGAGCTGACCTACTCCGCCCGCATGCTCAAGGAGCTGCTGGAGAGCGGCAAGGACAACGGCTGCTACGGCGACAAGCTGGCGACCCGTTATCGCGAGGAGCTGCTGGCTGGGGAGCTGCAGTACTGGGATGAGTCCTACTTTACCGGTGAGGCGAAGGATTCGCTGGCCAAGCAGCGGGAGCGCGAGCGCAGCGACAGCGTGTCGTTCGACGACTTCCTGGCCGACTACTTCGGGACCAGCAAGACCACTGCCTGACGGCAGACCAATAAAAAAGCCGCTCGATGAGCGGCTTTTTTGTTTCCGGAAACCCGAGCGGTATCAGACGTGGTTATACATCGCCTCGATTTCGCTCTGGTACTTGGCTTCGATGATCTTGCGGCGCAGCTTCATGGTGGGGGTGAGTTCACCCAGCTCCATGGAGAAGGCGCTCGGCAGCAGGGTGAACTTCTTCACCTGCTCGAACTTGGCCAGCTCTTTTTGCAGATCGGCGATGCGTGATTCGAAGAACTCCACTACCCGGGAGTGGCGCAGCAGTTCGGTCTTGCACTGGTACTGCAGGTTGATGGAGCGAGCGTACTCCTCCAGCGACTCGAAGCAGGGCACGATCAGCGCCGAGACGAAGTGGCGAGCATCGGCGACGATGGCGATCTGCTCGATGAAGCGATCTTTGCCGATGGTTCCCTCGACCAGTTGTGGCGCCACGTACTTGCCGTTGGAGGTCTTCATCAGCTCCTTGAGGCGCTCGGTGAAGTAGATGTTGCCTTCGCTGTCGAGCTCGGCGGCATCACCGGTGCGCAGGAAGCCATCTTCGGTCATCACCTCGGCGGTCGCTTCCGGCTTGTTGTAGTAGCCGCGCATCACGGTGGGGGAGCGCACCAGCAGTTCGTTGTTCTCACCCAGCTTCACTTCGATACCGTTCAACACAGTGCCGATGGAACCCAGCTTGAAATGCTGATCTTCGTAGCAGCAGACGGTGGCTGTGGTTTCGGTCATGCCGTAGCCGTACTTGAGGTTGAGCCCCATCGCCTGGAAGAAGAGGTTCACATCGTCGGCGAGACGGGCACCGGCTACCGGCAGGAAGCGGGTACGACCGCCAAAGCGGGCGCGCAGCTTGCGAAACACCAGCCGCTCGGCGAGCCAGAGCTGGCCGTAGAGCAGGGGAGAGGCGGACTTGCCAGCCTGACGGGTGGCGACCATCTGCTTGCCAACGCGGGTGGCCCAGCCAAACAGGGCCTGACGCAGGCGCGGAGCTTGGGCAACCCGGGCCTGGATCATGGCGTAGGCCTTCTCGTAGAGGCGCGGCACGGCGCACATCACGGTCGGCTGCACGTCGCCAATCACATCCATCACCTTCTGCGGATCGCGGATGTAGACGTTCTCGGCGCCGCAATAGAGCACGTAGTAGCTCCAGGCGCGCTCGAACACGTGGCTGAGCGGCAGCATGCAGAGCGACACATCCTGCTCGTTCAGATCGAGGCGGCTGTTGTGCATCTCGAAACAGGCGGCGATGTTGGCGAAATCGAGCATCACCCCTTTGGGCTCGCCGGTGGTGCCGGAGGTGTAGATCAGGGTCAGCAGATCGTCCATCCGGTACTGGCTCTCCCGTACACGCAGCTCCTGCTCGCTGGGCTGATGGTTGCCGGAGACCAGAAACTCCTGAAAGTGGCTCGCTTGCGGGCAGCCGCGCAGGTTGACGCTGCCGTCGAGGGCGACGAGCTGGCGGATCTCGCCGCTTTCAATCAGTTGCAGTGCCTGATCGAACTGGGGCTGCTCGCCGACAAACAGCAGGCCGATGTTGGCATCGCGCACGATATAGCGCAGCTGCTCGAGGGTGCTGGTAGGGTAGATGGGGACGCTGACGCCGCGCGCGGCGAGGATGCCGAGATCGGCCTGGGTCCACTCCGGCATGTTGCGCGAATAGATGCCGACCATTTCGGTGGGCTGGTGTCCGGCGCGGATCAGGGCCTGGGCACAGTAGTCCATGGCCTGACCCAGAGTGCGCCAGCCGATGGCACGCCATTGACCATCCTGCTGAACGCGCAGGGCAGCCTTGTTGCCAAGCCGGGCAATACGCTCGCGCATCAATTGAACCAGATGAAGCTTCGGCATCAATCAAACATCCTTTCGTTACAGTTGTACGCCCACGAGGGCACTAAAAAGCGGGCTAGAGTTTAAACTCCAATATTACAGCTTACAAGTGTTCGCCGTTTGTTCTGGATCACAAAGAGGGCAAATAGCCCATCTTCTGCACAGTGCGAGCGGCTTGGTTGAGACCGGATCCGACGTTAGGGGTAGAAGCTCGGTAGGCAAGGGGAGTGGGCAAGCGAAGGGGAGCGGGAAATGGGGGGAGGTGAGAGGAGGGCTGGGTTCCCTCCTCGTTCAGTCACTATGTCGGTGGGGCGCGATTGCCGGGATCAGCTGAAGTCGAACAGGCGCGACATCAACACAGCGTCTTCCCGATCCTGGCCGGTGCCGTAGTAGTCGGCGCGGCGGCAATACTCGGCAAAACCGGCGCTCTCGTAGAGATTGATGGCGGTCTGGTTACCGGCGCGCACCTCGAGGAACCAGGCCTGTGCCCCGCTCTGCTTGCTGTGCGCGAGATAATGTTGCAGCAGCGCCCGGCCCAGCCCCTTGCCCTGAAAAGCGGGGTGGACGCAGATGTTCATCAGCGAGCTGTCACCCGCCACCAGATCCGAGATATAGAAGCCCGCCGGCTTGCCATCGACCAGCATCAGGGTGTTGAGGTAGCGGGGGCCAAAGCAGGAGAGCAGGTTGGCCTGACTCCATGGCTCCTTGTGGGCGGCCTGTTCAACGGGATAGACGAGGTCGAAGTCGGCTTCGAGCAGGGGGCGAAACTCAGGCATGGTGGCTCCGTGGGATAACGTCAAAGCCCGCAGCGACGGGCATGGGATTGGGTCAGGCTGTCCGGGCGGCGAGATGTGGCTGCAACTGTTGCCACAGTGCCCGCTTTTCGGCACTGCCGGGGACGAGCGGGCAGACGAGGGCATCGGGCCAGCGGGAATCGGCCTCGGTCAGCCAGAGCAGCGGTGACGGCTCTTGTTGCAGCCAGTGCGCCTCCGGGGGCGTGCTCAGCAGCGTGACCTCATCGGTTCTGATGGCGAGCAGCTGGCAGATATCCTCCATCAGTGTCGCGGCAGGCAGTGCCTGAGCCAGCAGCCAGAGCTTGCCGGCAGGGCGAGGGGCCTGTGGGATAGCCTCTTGCGGCGATTCCGTACTGGCTACTTCAGCCTCTTCGGCAGGGGCGACACCCAGCATGGCCGGACGACGCAGCTGCCAGCTCTGAATGCCCATGCGGGCCAGCATGCTTTGACGTACGGGGTCTATCATGGGTGAGTCACTCTCTTGGCTGCATTGGGGAAAATCGTGCCGGCAGGGTACACGCGAACGGGTTGCTCTGCACCCTTTGCTGCCCTCTGCGGGGGTTATCCGGTTTTTTTCCTGCCAGAGTCGGGTATTCTGGCGAAATAAGACCAGATAAATATCATAACAAGAGAAACCCCAAGGACGAACAGGTGACCCTCACCCCTTGGGCTTATCATCATCCCAGCCTGGAATTGTCTCTATGTCGCCTTTAGCTCAAGCCACGAACTCTGCGCGTGCCATTCCCATTCAGGAGCGCCTGCCTCGCCTGCTGGCCGCTCTGGGGGAGGGGCTCTATGAACGGCAGGATGCCCTGCGCCTCGGTTTGCTGGCAGCGCTCAGTGGCGAGAGCGTGTTTCTGCTGGGCCCGCCCGGCATCGCCAAGAGCCTGATTGCCCGCCGCCTCAAGCTGGCGTTCTTTGAGGCCCGCCACTTCGAATACCTGATGACCCGCTTCAGTACGCCGGAGGAGGTGTTCGGCCCCCTCTCCATTCAGGCTCTGAAGGAGGATGGCAAATATCTGCGCCTCACCGCCGGCTACCTGCCCGAGGCCGAGGTGGTGTTCCTCGACGAGATCTGGAAGGCGGGCCCCGCCATCCTCAACACCCTGCTCACCGCCATCAACGAGCGGCAGTTTCGCAACGGCGACAGCCAGCACCCCATTCCGATGCGGCTGCTGGTAACCGCCTCCAACGAGCTGCCAGCGCCGGACAGCGGGCTGGAAGCGCTCTATGACCGGATGCTGGTGCGGATCTGGATGGATCGGGTGCAGGAGAAGTCCAACTTTCAGGCGATGCTGGCCAGCGATGGTCACTCGCACCACAACCTGCCAGCTTCGTTGCAGATCCGCGGCGACGAGTACGAACAGTGGCAGGGCGAGATTGAACAGGTACGGCTGCCGGATGCCTGCTTCGAGCTTATCTATCAACTGCGTCAGCAGCTCGACAGCCAGCTGGCGCACCGCTGCTATGTGTCGGATCGGCGCTGGAAGAAGGCGGTACGGCTCATCAAGGCGAGCGCGTTCTTCAATGGTCGCGACGAGGTGGCCCCTCTCGATTTGCTGCTGTTCAAGGATTGCCTCTGGCATGACGAGGAGTCCCGCACCGCCCTGCTGGAGATGATGACCGAGTTCTCCCGCCTCTATGGCTATCAGCAACTGGTGATGACCCGCCAGCTGCTGGCCCTGCGCGACCAGTTCAAGCAGCTCAAACAGAGCGTGGCCCAGCGCCTCAGCTGCAAGGCGCGGCAGCGCAAGCAGTGGTTTGGCCGCCGCGCCCGGGGTATCGAGATCCCGCTCGCCAATGCCAGACCCTTTGGCAAGCTGGTGCACTTCCATCTGCTCACGCCAGCACCGCTGGATGGCAGCGATCCCGAGCGGCTGACTGATACCCTGATGTTTGATCGCACTCTGCTCTCTCACTGGCGCCCTACCGGCGAGGCGCTGGTCGGCCATCCGCTCGGCAACCCGAAAGAGGGGCACTACGAACTGGTGCTCGACGACGAACTGCGGCTGCAGGTGCTCGATATCCAGCGTCAGCAGATCCCGCTGGTGCTGGTGGAGCGCAGCGCCATTCCCGAGGTGGTGCTGGAGCCCTGGTTGCAGGCGCTCGACGAATTGCAGAGCCAGACCGGCAAGGTGCAGCAGGATCTCAAGCAGCAGCGCAGCCTGTTTGAACGTCATCAGCAGCACCTCTTTATCGCCTCGCGCTGGCTGCAGCAGGTGGAAGACAGCTTCTTCGTGCTGGGACGGGATCTCGAGCTGCTGCGCAGTGAATTGGCGCAGTGGCGCGAGCGGTTACCGCGACTGGACGGCTAAGGGGCAGATCATGCTTGAGATCGGCATGCTGGATCTGGGACTGCTGATGGGCGAGGGGGAGCTGGCGGGCGAGGTGGCGCTGTTGCTGGCCGCTTCCCCCAAGATCTCCGAGTTCATCAGGCGCTCCCCGCTGCAGGGCAAGTTGCTGAAAAAGCGCCTGCAGAGCTGGGGCGAGCAGCTGGGCGAAGAGATCCGCCACAAACCGGTGCCGGTGGCGCTGGAGCAGGAGTATCTGCTCTATCAGGCCCATCGACAACTGCCGATGACCGAGCTGGTTGGCCGTCTGCCAAGCCTGCTGGAGTCGCTGGAGCAGTACAGCCCCTTTGCCGGCGAGGCGCGATCCTTGGTGCGCCAGCTGATGGCTCACCCCACCGAGGGGTTGTGCCAGCTCTTTATTGACAAGTGGCGCGCCAGTCTGGTGGGTAGCCTGCTGCAGCTACAGCAGCAGATAGCCGAGGCGGAGCGGGAGAAGCAGCGTCAGGAGATTGAAGATCAGCTGCTGGCGAGCCGTACCCTGGCCGATGCCCTCGACCCCAACAAGATCTCCGCCGGTGGTCTGTGGGATCTGGCGCAGGGGAGCTGGCACAAGCGCAGTCTGGTGCTGGTCAAGCAGTACGCCCGGATGTTGCAGCGCGAGCCGCTGCTGGCGGAGATTGCCGGTCTGCTCGGGCGCAGCGAGCGGGATCGGCGGGCGCAAGAGCAGCCGGTGCCGCCGGTCGAGGTGCTGGAGCTGGAACCGGCACCCAGCGACGATGTGCCCGACGATCTGGTGGGCATTCATCAGGCGAGCGACCTGATGCGGCTGCTGCCAAGCGAGGCGGTGATGCTGGGCTTGCCCGAACTGGAGCTGGAGTTCTACCGCCGCTATCTGGAGCGACGCCTGCTTAGCTATCAATCGCGGGGTACCCTGCCGCGCCAGCGTATTATGCTGCGCACCCCGGAGCAGGGGGGCAAGCAGCTGCAACAGCGCGGCCCCTTTATCGTCTGCGTCGATACCTCCGGTTCCATGGGCGGATATCCGGAAGAGTGCGCCAAGGCGCTGTTTCTGGCCCTGCTGCGGGTGGCGATGGACGAGAAGCGCGGTTGCTATCTGATGCTCTTCTCCACCGAGGTGGCGACCCTCGAGATCACCGCCGATACCGGACTGGAGAAGGCGGAGCGCTTCCTCTCCATGAGTTTTCACGGCGGTACCGATCTGGTGCCTTGCCTCGAGAAGGCACTGGCCAAGCTCGATGATCCCGCCTTTGCCAAGGCGGACGTGCTGGTCATCTCCGATTTTATCGCCCAGAGCTTGCCCCACGCCCTGCTCGATCAGATGAACCGCTATCGTCAGCGCCAGACCCGTTTTCATGCGGTGGCCATGTCCCGTCACGCCAAGCAGGCGCTGCTGCGGGTGTTCGACAACAGCTGGCTGCTCGATTGCGGCCTGCGCGGCCGCTTGCTGCGCCGCTGGCAACAGCACTGAGCCGTCGCCTTGCCAAGTCATAATCCACTTGAGGCTGCCTTTAGCTGATTGATATGGCGCGTTGTTTGGTTCCTGTCTGTGGTTGCTGTACGTTGTGGGATGAGCAGTTATGATGTGCTGCACAATGGCTGTGTTCTCTGACTGGAGAAGTGACCCCGCATGATACGTTTCCTCGCCCTGCTCTTGCTGACCGCGCTTTGCAGTAGCTCTGTATGGGCTGCCAGAGAGCCGCTTGCCGAGCCAAAACTCTCCCGAGAGCTGCAACAGCTGGAGGAGGGGAGCCACCCAGAGCGCATCTACCGGCTGCGGGTGGCCGCTCTTGCCGCCAACTATGATGTCTACCCGCCCGAGATACAGGGGCGCATCATGCGCCTCCAGTGCTGGGCCATGCCAGCCGAGCGGGATGGCGAATATCGCCGGGTGGTGGAGTTTGCCGACAAGGCACTGCTGCGAGCCCGTGAGCGCAAGGATGGCCTCACCGAGGCAGGCCTGCTCACCTGCCGCGGCTTTCATCAGCAGCTGCTGGGCAATATGAAGCAGGCCAAGGCCGATTACGAACAGGCGCTGCAACTGGCGCGCAATCTGGGGGATCGGTTGCAGGAGGCGGACATCCTCAGCCAGCGCGGTGACATGTATGCCTATCAGGGCAAGCTGGCGGAAGGGCTGCAAGAGCTGATGGAGGCGCACCGCGGTTATGAAGCTCTGGGACTGGATGGCAAGGCGCGGGAGACGTTGGGTCACATTGCCAATGCCTATCGCCGGATGGGGCTCTATGAGCGGGCAGAGGGCTACTTCAAGGAGCTGGAGAAGGAGTACGAAAAAGAGGGGGAGGAGGAGCGCCAGATCAGTATCATCTCCCAGCAGGGGGTGCTCTACAGCGAGATGGGGGAGTATGCGCGGGCGCGTCCGCTGCTGGAACAGGCGGAGCAGTTCTACCGGAAACAGCAGCAGGATGGCTTTCTAGCCTGGAGCCAGATTGAGCTGGCCACCATCCTCCACTATCAGGGCAAGGGCGATCAGGCCATGGCCAAGCTGCAGCAGGCCGAGGCGATTCTGCTCCGTAGTAGCGATATAGACAGCGTCACCCAGGGGCACTGGCGACTGGTGATGGGGATGGTGCTGGAGACGCAGGGCAAGCTATCCGAGGCGCTTGCCAGCCTTGCCAGAGCCGAGCCCATCTTCGTCAAAGAGAACAATCAGCGCTTTTTGACCCGGCTCTACGAGGTGCGTTCGCGGATCTTCGAGTCGAAGGGGCAGATTAAAGAGGCGCTGGCCAATCTGAAGCTCTATGTCAAAACCCGCACGGCGGTCGAGAAGGTGCTGATGGAACAGCGTACCCTGCAGATGCGCTTCGAGTTCGACATGGCACGCAAGGAGCTGGCCCACCAGACCCTCAAGACCAAACAGCTGTTGCAGGAGGCCGAACTCCAGCAACTGCGCGAGCGTCGCTACTGGCAGTATCTGGTGGTCTCGCTGCTGCTGGTGCTGATGGGGATCGCTGTCTTCTATCAGTATCGCCGCTCCCGCAAGATGCACCATCTGGCGATGACCGACGAACTGACCGGCATCCATAACCGCCGCCAGATCCAGAAGCTGGGGGAGGAGTCCTTTCAGCAGTCGCGAAGCAGTGGCAAGCCATTTAGCGTGCTGCTGCTCGATATCGATCACTTCAAACAGGTCAATGACCAGCTGGGCCATCATGTTGGCGACAGCGTGCTGGTGGCGGTCGCCAGCAGTGCCGAAGGGCAGCTGCGCTCGCTCGATCGGATAGGACGCAACGGTGGCGAGGAGTTTCTGGTGCTGCTGCCTGACACGGGTCTTGATGAGGCTGTCGAGGTGGCGGAGCGGATCCGTTATCACATCTCTTTGCTGAAGGTTGATGGCGTACCGGAAGGGCATGCCATCCATGTCAGTATCGGTTGTGCCGAGTTGAGCTCCCTCGACGAGACATTGAGCGACCTGATCAAGCGTGCTGATGGCGCCATGTATCGGGCCAAGCAGGCAGGACGCAATCTGGTGATGCGGGCAGAGTAGTTAGCCCGCATTCTCATCCATCCTCTGAGCGGATTATCCGGCTGCTGAATTCCCCAAGCCGGACTGGGTATTTTTCACCCGTGCGGGTATAATGTCGCGCAATTTTGCTTTGACTCAGGCGAGAAGACCCATGTAACGCAACCCTCTTCCTCTCACCACCGACAGACCCTATGTCTGCCCGAGTGGCCCGTTGCGTATTCATGCCGGACCGTGAGTCAATGCGGCATCCCGGAATTACTCCCACGGTGGCCAAGGCCGCCGCCCAATAGAAGAACGTTGAATTATGTCAGCTGAATTTCTGAGTGAAGTCTCCAAGAGACGCACTTTTGCGATCATTTCGCACCCGGATGCGGGTAAAACCACCATCACTGAAAAAGTCCTGCTGTTCGGACAGGCCATTCAGCGCGCCGGTACCGTGAAGGGCCGTGGCTCGGGCCAGCATGCCAAATCCGACTGGATGGAGATGGAGAAGCAGCGTGGTATCTCCATTACTACCTCGGTGATGCAGTTCCCCTATGCCGACTGTCTGGTCAACCTGCTTGACACCCCGGGTCACGAGGACTTCTCCGAAGATACCTACCGTACCCTGACGGCGGTCGACTGCTGCCTGATGGTCATCGACGCCGCCAAGGGTGTTGAAGACCGGACTCGCAAGCTGATGGAAGTGACCCGTCTGCGTGATACCCCCATCCTTACCTTCATGAACAAGCTGGACCGCGAAGTGCGCGATCCGATGGAAGTGATGGACGAGGTGGAGCGCGAGCTGAAGATCATGTGCGCCCCCATCACCTGGCCCATCGGCTGTGGCAAATCCTTCAAGGGTGTTTACCACCTCTACAAGGATGAGACCTATCTGTATCAGACCGGTCAGGGCCACACCATCCAGGAGAAGCGGGTGGTCAAGGGGCTGAACAACCCGGATCTGGATGCCGCCGTCGGCGAAGATCTGGCCCAGCAGCTGCGTGACGAGCTGGAGCTGGTGCAGGGCGCCTCTCCCGAGTTCGATCACGATGCCTTTATCGCTGGCGAGATGACCCCGGTCTTCTTCGGTACTGCGCTTGGCAACTTCGGTGTCGACCACATGCTGGATGGCCTGACCGACTGGGCGCCGGCGCCCATGCCGCGCAAGGCCGAGAGCCGTGAAGTGGTGGCGACCGAGGAGAAGTTCTCCGGCTTCGTGTTCAAGATCCAGGCAAACATGGATCCGAAACACCGCGACCGTATCGCCTTTATGCGTATCGTGTCAGGCACTTACAGCAAGGGCATGAAGATGCGCCATGTGCGTATCGGCAAGGATGTGAATATCTCCGACGCCGTGACCTTTATGGCTGGTGACCGTGAGCAGGCGGAAGACGCTTTCGCCGGCGACATCATAGGTCTGCATAACCACGGTACCATCCAGATCGGCGACACCTTCACTCAGGGTGAAGATCTCAAGTTCACCGGTATCCCGAACTTTGCACCGGAACTGTTCCGCCGCATCCGCCTGCGCGATCCGCTCAAGCAGAAGCAGCTGCTCAAGGGGCTGGTCCAGCTCTCCGAAGAGGGCGCGGTACAGGTGTTCCGTCCGCTGATCAGCAACGATCTCATCGTCGGTGCGGTCGGTGTGCTGCAGTTCGACGTGGTGGTTTCTCGTCTGAAGAGCGAGTACAACGTCGAGGCCATCTACGAGGCGGTCAACGTCTCCACCGCCCGCTGGGTGGAAGGGACTGACGTCAAGAAGTTCGAAGAGTTCAAGCGCAAGAACGAGGTCAACCTGGCCCTCGATGGTGGTGACAACCTCACCTACATCGCGCCGACCATGGTCAACCTGCGCCTGGCCCAGGAGCGTCACCCGGACGTCGAGTTCCGCCAGACTCGCGAGCACTGATAAGCGCTTGCCCGACCGGCAGACACGATAAAAAAAGACCCCGCTTCGGCGGGGTCTTTTTATTGGTGTACCAAGGTGTCGTCTGGCGTGGCCTCTCAAAAGGTGCGCAGCAAACGGGCCGGATTGCCGGCATAGGTGCCGGGGATCTCTATATCCCGGGTGACCACGGCTCCGGCACCGATGACGGCGCCCCGGCAGATGCGGACCGGCAAAATGGTGGCATTGGAACCGATGCAGACCTCATCCTCAATGACGGTTCGGCCCCAGTGGGCCGAGTCCGGATCGGGAGATCCCTGCTTGAAGAGATCGTTGGCAAACATCACCCCGTGACCGATAAAGCACCCTTCACCTATGGTGACGTGCTCGCAGATAAAGGTGTGCGACTGGACTCTGGTTGCGCGGCCGATGGTGACGTTGGCCTGCACTTCCACGAAGGGGCCGATAAAGACATCGTCCGCCAGAGTACAGCCGTAGAGATTGACGGGCTCAACCAGTTTCACCCGCTCGCCGAAACTGACATCGCAAATGCCAACGGTGTGTCGTGTCGGCTCATTCATAATGCGCCTCTCTGTTCCAGATCGAGCTGCATGCAGATTTCGCAATCCCCGTGGCCGGTGCAGCCAAGGGGGCCGGGCAGATGCTCAAACCCGAGGGATTCGTAGAGGCTGGTCGCCTCGCGCAGTACTTCGGTGGTCTCCAGATAGCAGCGCCGATAGCCAAGGGCGCGCGCCTCGTCCAGCGCCTGCAACACCAGCCGCTTGCCCAGACCCAGACCACGCAGGGCGGGCAGGAAGTACATCTTCTGCAATTCGCAGACTCCCTCTTCTCCAGCCAGCGGCGCTATGCCACCGCCACCGAGGATGGAACCATCCGGCCCCTCGATGACCCAGTAGCGGCTCGCCTCCTCCTGATAGGTTTGATAGAGCCTGTCCAGATTGGGATCCGAGACGCCATATCCCTTGTCGGCGGTGAGCCCGTACTCCGCCGAGACGGTGCGGATAACGGTCGCGATGTGGGGATTGTCTGCTTCTGTGATAGGGCGAATATGGTAGCCCTGCTGGCGGCGAGCGCGGGAGAGGGCGCTGCGGTAGAGCAGCATGCCGCTCCACAGCTGTTCGCGCTCGGATTGGCTCAGCTGCGCCAGCATCTCCTCCATGGCGTGATCCATCTCCCGATGCAGCGTCAGCAGCATCGCCTGACCTTCGGCTGTGAGGCGGGCCTCCTTGCTGCGGCCATCGGAGGGGTGGGGATGCCAGCTGATAAGGTCGCGTTCGGCCAGGCGGGCCAGCGGGCGGCTGGCATTGGATTTGTCGATACGCAGTTTCTCGGCCAGTTGCTGGTTGGTGGCCGGTGCGCTCTCCAGCTCGATCAGCAGGTGTGCTTCGATGGGAGTGAGTGCCAGCTGGCCACAGTGCTGGGAGAGCATGCCAAGTTCACGAACCAGATCGCGCGACAGGGCGCGCAGGGGACGGGGATCCATGTCGGGATTTCCTGTTTAGTTGTGCCTGACAACTAAAATAGTCAAAAAGTTGTAATGCGCAACTTTTTTATCGTTCCGGCGGACTAGCAATAGCGGCAGCCCCCGGGGCTGCCGCAGGGTAACGATCGTCAGGCTGCGGCTCTGGCGGCCAGTTCCGGACGGCGGGAGAAGCAGTGGGCAAGCAGCAGCATGGTGGCCACGCCCACCGTACCCAGCACCAGCCAGGGGAGGGCGGGTTGGCCCTGTTGCATCGCGTAATCGTAGAGCGAGCCACCCCCCACGTAACCGGTCATGCCACCGACGGCGAGGCCGAGCCGGCTAAAACCCATGTAGCTGCCCCGGGCTGCCGGATTGGCCAGCCGTGTCATCAGGGTCTCCCGGGCCGGTTCGCAGATGATGATCCCGAGGTAGAAGCAGGCCAGCAGCACGAAGAGGCCGGAGAGGGTGCTGACGAAAGCGACCAGACCTATCCCCACCGTCATCATCAGAATGCCTGCCAGCAGGCGATTCTCGAGGCGATAGCGCCGTTCGCTGAAACGGGCGATGGGGTAGAGCAGCGCCAGTGACAGCGCCGTTTCCAGGCTGTACATCCAGCCCACGGCGGTGGTGCTGCCGGATAGCTGTTTGACCAGAATGGGGAAGATCAGCATTACCTGTACCCAGAGCATGTAGTAGCCGCTTAAGATCAGCACCAGCCGGCAGAAGGCGCGATCCGCCAGCACCTTGCCCAATCCCTGGCGCATCGGCGTCGGCTTGATGGAGAGGCGATAGGCAGGTAGCAGGGTCCAGTTGCAGAGTGCCGCCAGCGTGAAAAGCCCGGCACCCAGCAGGCAGACGTAGGTGAAGTCAAAGCGCAGCAGCCAGCTGCCGAGCAGGGCGCCGGTGACGGCCCCTGCGCTCTCCAGCATCATCAGCAGGGAGATAAAACGGCCCCGTTCATGGGGACGGGTGAACTTGATTACCAGCGCGGCCCGGGGCGGGTCAAACAGGCAGCCGCCCAGTCCGGAGAGGAAGCAGGAGAAGATCAGCATAGCGCCGCTGTCGGCCCAGGCCAGCGTAGCGAAGCCGATGGCCCGCAGCAGCATGCCGGTGACGATGAGCGGGCGGGCGCCGAAACGGTCGGCCAGCGAACCGCCGAAAATTCCCAGCCCCTGCTGGGTCAGCTGGCGCAGCCCGAGCGCCAGCCCTACCAGACCGGCGGCCCAGCCGAGCTGGTCGACGAAACGCAGGCTGATCATTGGCATCACCACAAAGAAACCCAGGATCACCAGTGTGGTATCCAGCGCCAGAAACCAGCGTCCCCAAAACCTCGCCCTATCGACCATAACGCCCTCTCATTTACAGATAACTTCATTCTGGAGAGGGTTTAGATATAGTGGTAGACGACAACTACCTATATTTCATATCAGGATTATTTATGTCTATGGATCTGGACGATCTGCAACTGCTGCTGGATGTGGCCGAGCTGGGCAGTTTTAGTCAGGCCGCAGCCATCCGCGGCTGGTCACAACCACTGGTGAGCCAGCGGATTGCCCAGCTGGAGGTGAGCCTCGGTGCCCCGCTGTTTCAGCGTCATCGGCGCGGTGTGACGCCGACCCGTGCCTGCGAGGAGTTTCTCCCTGCCGCTCGCTCGGCGCTGGCCACCCTGAGTGAAGGACGGTTGGCACTACAGGGAGCACCGGCACTGCCCTGTATCCGTCTCTCCAGCCTTCCTTCGCTCACCTCGGTGGTGTTTGGCTCGCTGTTGATGGAGCTGGTGGACGAGCCGTTCGAGATCCGCTGCACCACGGATCACTCGGGCGACATCATGCAGGCGCTGCTGACCGGGGAGGCGGATATCGGCTTTGTGCTCAAACGCCCGCCGGTCTCCGGCCTGCAGATGGAGCTGCTCTGCTGCTCTCCCATCATCGCCATCGCCTCACCGCTCCATCCCCTGGCAGGCTGCCACGGCCTCACGTTGGAAGATATCGCCGATCAGCGGCTGGCCCCCCAGGTGTGGGGGCCGGGGTGTGATGCCTTCATTCAGCAGTTGCGGCGGATCCGCCGAGTTGCCAGCCCCATTCACGGCATACAACCGGCCAGTGCGGCGCGGGAACTGGCGCTGGAGCACGGCTTTATCACCTTGATGCCGGAGCTGGCGATTGCGCGGGATCTGGAGATGGGACGACTGATCAAGCTCGATGTGGTCAATTTGCCTCAGGATCACTGGGACGTCATGATGGCCTGGCGCGGTGGCAAGCGGCCCAATCCCGCCAGAGAGACGGTACTGGCCATGGCCCGGTCACTGGCCAAACGGTGGCGCAAGGAGTAAAGGGCGCGGGGCACTCCCCGCGCCAGAGGATCAGTAGCTGGCCTTGAGGGTCACGCCACTGAATGCAGCAAAGCCGGAGAGCTGGACGTACCAGGTACCTGCCTTGGGATTGGTGAACGAGCAGCTTTCGTTGTTACCGCCCTTGTAGGGACGGCAGTCGTAGCTGCTGCTGGTGGGGGCAGAGCCAAAGCGGACGTAGAGGTCGGCATCACCGGTGCCGCCGCTGCTGTTGATCTGCAGTGACTTGGTGCCCGCCGGTACGGTCAGGGTGTAGTTGAGCTTGCCCCCCTTGCTGGCGGAGAGATTGCTCAGCGGCACGCCGTTTTTCAGCTCGTTGTCGCTTGGTGGCGTCGTACCGCAGCTGGCATCGACCCCGACGGTCTGGAAGGCCCGTGCCACATCGGCCTTGTTGTAGCCCAGATCGGCAGTGGCCCGGCTGACGCCGCAGGCCCCTTGTTGGTAGTCGGTATTGGCGCCCCAGTAGAGGCGGTTGGCCAGCACGAACACCTCGAACGCCTTGCGGGTGTTCCAGCCGCTGCTGTTGGCCAGCAGGTAGAAGGCGCGGTTATAGACCCCAGAGCTGTGGTGCACGTCGATGCCGTCGTAGTAGTCGCTGGCATGTCCGATTGATTTGCCATCCCGGGTCGGATCCTCGAAGTAGCGCAGGGAGCCGTTGCCCTTGAAGATCTGCGCCCCGACCAGCCAGTCGTTGCTCCCCTTCATGTAGAACTCGGCCGCTTCCCCCGCCATGTCGGAGAAGGCCTCGTTGATCCCCCCGGACTGACCCGAGTAGACCAGCCCCGAGTTCTGTTCGGTAAAGCCGTGGCTCACCTCGTGGGCCGCCACGTCAAGGCTTACCAGCGGGTAGAAGGTGGTGGCCCCATCCCCGAAGGTCATCTGGCTGCCATCCCAGAAGGCGTTCTCGTAATTCTTGCTGTAGTGAACCCGCATCTTCAGCTTGAAGGTCAATGGCGCCGTGTTGTACCAGTTGCGGTACATGTCGAATACCACGTTGCCGAAGTAGTGGGCGTCGTTGAGCGGCGAGTAGGCGCCGTTGATCTCCTTGACCCGGTTCTCCGGGCAGGTGAACTGGTGGATGGTGCCGCCAGAGGTGGCGTGGTTGAGGTTGATGGTATCGACGTTGGGGCTGGTCATCCGGCAGTTGTCATCGACGATGAGCGGGCCAAAGTCGGTGCCATAGAAGTATTTGCCGGTCTTGATGTTGCCCCCCGGGCCGGTGGCATCCTTGTGGTTGATCCCCTCCCAGCGTTTGAGCTCCTCGCCGCTCTGGGCATCGAGGATGACGAAGGGGCGGCTCGGTTTGTCACCTTCCGCAACGAAGGAGACCTGATAGACCAGTCTGGCCAGACCGTTCTCGTCCTGCATCACGTAAAGCTTGATCTGCTCGTTGCTCCCCTTGCTGCCCGCCTTGGCCTTGCTGGCGGCATCCTGTGGCGAGAGGGTTGCGACCGGGCTCGCCACATCCTGATCAATCTGGCGCAGCATGCGCCCGGTGGCCTGCTGCAGCTGGCCGCTCAGGCTCTTGTCGGCCACCACGACCTGGCCCATTACCGGAATGCCGTTCCAGGTCTGCTCGTAACGGATCCGCTGTTGTCCGTTGGGCAGTTTGACTACCCGTACCTGACGAAACTCGCCATCTTCCAGCTGCAGTGTGCCGGAGCCGGCATTGAGCCCAGACATTGCTCTGGCGCTGCTTGCGTTAACGTTGATCTCGACTTCTTGTGCCGCCATGGCGGCACCTCCCCAACAGGCCAGTGCCACGGCCAGAAATACTTTATTCATCTCTTCTTTCCTTAAATCGATGATGTTGTTGAACCGACCCTTGGTCGGGCGTTTTCAAGCTAGTTCGGGGGGAAAAAAGTGCCTCCTGTCAGATGTGACAGCGCAGCACAGAGGGGTAGCAGGATCTGCTGAATGGCCCATTTTTGGCATCAAAAGGAGCCGTTCAAAGAGAGTTATCCGGTTTCAGAGAGCCACCCTCCTCTTTGGAGGGAGATAAATAGTTCTGGGCTGCCGCCTCTTCGTACCAAGAGGGGAAATGAGGAGGCGGCAAAAGTGGCTGGCGTGCCAAGTTGCGATTGGCTACATTGGGGCTGCCCCATGTTTTGGCGACTGATTTAAAAGGAGAATCCCATGTTTTCATGGCAGTTGGATGACGAGCTGGCGCTGCTCTTCTTGCAGCCAGACATGGCGAGCGAGCTGTTTGCCCTCTGCAATGACAACCGGGAGTACCTCTCCCAATGGCTGCCTTGGCCCCCTTTCATTTTGCGTTCAGCCGACAGCGCAACTTTTATCCGTCATGCCATCGAGAAGTTTGCCCGTGGCGAGGGGCTGACCACCGCCATCGAGTATCAGGGGGAGGTGGTTGGGGTCATTGGCTACAACAGCATCGATCACGATCTGGGCAAGGTGGTCATCGGCTACTGGCTGGCGGAGCGCTGGCAGGGCAACGGCATCATTACCCGGGCTTGTCATGCGCTGATCCATCACGCCTTTGAGGAGATGGGGATGGAGAAGGTGGAGATCACTGCCGCGACCGACAATGAGCCCAGCAGAGCCGTCTGCGAGCGGCTCGGGATGCAGCAGGAGGGGATTACCCGGCGCGCGGAGCGGCTGGGTTCCCGGGTCGTGGATCATGTTCACTACAGCCTGCTGCGCGACGAATGGCTCGGGCAGAGAGACTCCTGATGGCGTTGCCCCATATCAAAACCCCGCGGGCCCACCTGACGCTGCTGACCCCCGATCAGGCCCCGATGCTCCTCGATTTTTACCGGCGCAATCGCGACCACCTTACCCCGTGGGAGCCGCTGCGCGACGAGCATTTCTACACCCTTTCTTACTGGCATAACCGGCTGCAGGATAGCTACAGCCAGTTTTTCAACGGTACCGGCGTCAATCTGGTGGCACTCGATCCGGCGGGTGAGCGGGTGATCGCCACCTGCAACTTCAGCAACATAATGATGGGGATCTTCAAGGCGTGTCACCTCGGCTATGCCATCGACCGGCAGCATGAGGGGCAGGGGCTGATGCAGGAGATCCTGACTGCCGCCATCGACTATCTGTTTCGCGAGCAGGGACTGCATCGCATCATGGCCTGCTATATGCCCGCCAACCTGCGTAGCGGCGCCTTGCTGGAGCGACTCGGATTCGAGCGGGAGGGGTATGCGCGGGAGTATCTGATGATCAATGGCCGCTGGGAGGATCACATCCTCACCTCGCTGATTAATCCGGCGCCTTGAGCGGCAGATAAAAAAACGGGCCCGAAGTTGCCTTCGGACCCGCCTTCGAATGAGGTGCAGGCTTAGTTGGCCTTGGCATCGCTCACTGCAGCTTCAACCTTGGTAGCAGCCTTGTCAGCCGCTTTTTCTACGGTTGCAGTCGCTTCGGAAGCAGCTTTCTCTACGGTAGAGGTGGCTTCGCTAGCAGCTTTTTCTACAGTTGCAGCAACTTCGGCGGCCGGAGCAGCAGCAGGAGCGGCAGCTTTCTCTTCTTTCTGACCGCAAGCAGTCAACATCAGACCCAGGATACCGGCTACCAGTACTTTGTTCATGTGCATTCCCTCAAAAAAAGATGGAGAGATGGTCGAAACAACCATCACTGCGCCCACCTTGACCCGGAATAAAACAAGAGGCCGGGACTCAGGCAGGCGGGCGCAATATAGCCCCATTGGTTACCGATGAAAACGGATATCACAATGACATTTTTTCGTGCAGTGGATAAAAAGCGCCACTGCAACGACTGATATCAATACAAGATGCCGCTTATTTGCGGTTGATGCACAATAAACCACCAAGTTATTGATGTTGATTGGCAGTTTAAACGGTATCCATATCTGTCAGAGCGGCAACCTATACCGCGTTAGTCAGACAGCTTCTGACAGCTCAGCCGTTGCCCCAAGCGGTTGCTCTCGCGGGCAAGGTCCAGCAGTGCCATCACCGCCAACGCTTCCGTGGCGGGTACCGGGTTATCTCCCTCACCTCTGATGGCGGCACAGACACCGCGGTAGTAGGCGCCGTAATCCCCCCCTTCGCCGGTCAGGCTCTGTTGCTGCAATTGGCCATCCACGATACGACTGAGCTGACCGGGTTCGCTATCCAGCCCCCAATCCGCTGCAGGTGGCCGCTTGCCCAGCTTGAGCTGATCTTCCTGTACATCCATACCGAATTTGACGAACGAGCCCTGACTGCCGTGAATGACAAAGCGGGGCATGGTGGCCGATACCAGACAGCTGCCATGCAGGATCACTCGCATCTCGCCAGACCGTTCACCATAGCCCAGCACCACATGGAAGTAGTCATCAGCCAGGGCGCCGGGGCGCTGTCCGGCAAGGTCTGCCTGCAGCCAGTCCGGTTGGCCGAACAGCTGTAGCGCCTGATCCAGCACATGGGGGCCGAGATCGAACCAGAGTCCGGAACCCGGGCCACCCGCTTCGCGCCAGCGCTGGCGCACTTCGGGGCGATAGCGATCGAAGTGCGACTCGAACTGGGCGATCTGCCCCAGTATCCCCTCGGCAATCAAACGGCGCACGGTAAGGAAATCCCCGTCCCAACGGCGGTTGTGGAAGATGCTGAGCAGTCGCTGCTGCTTTTCGGCCAACTCGACCAGTTCTGCCGCTTCGGCCAGATCCAGTGCAAACGGCTTGTCGATCACCACATGTTTGCCTGCCAGCAGCGCCTGACGGGCCAGAGGAGCGTGGGTATCGTTGGGGGTTGCGATCACCACCAGATCGACTGTCTCATCGCTCAGCACTTCTTCCAGTGAACCGACCCGGCAGCCGGGCAGATCGGCCTGCACCTTGGCGGCATCGCGGCTCACCACCCAACTCAGGGACAAGCCCGGGGTGGTGGAGAGGAAAGGGGCGTGGAAGGTCTTGCCTGCAAAGCCATAGCCCACTAGGGCGGCGTTGAGAGAGTGGCTCATCAGTGTTCTCCGCTGACGTCGAGTGACAAATGAGAAGGGGGCCCATGGCCCCCTGAGTGTGCCCATCAGAGCACAGGATTTATTGCAAACACAAGCGGCGTCCGCGGCGTGTCATCAGCATCACCAGCGGTGGCAGCAGCAGCCACATATGCAGTGCCAGCTGGCTGAGCGGGTCGTGCATCAGGGCGCCGGTCAGGCCAACCAGTGCACCGGAGCCGCTCATCTGGAACAGGCCGAGCAGGGCGGCGGCGGTACCGGCGCAGTGGCCGAATGGTGCCAGCGCCATCCCGGCGGCCGAACCCAGGATCATGGCAAAGCCGATGCTGGAGAGGAATACCGGTCCCATCATTGCCAGCGGATGTTCGATGTGCATCGCGAGGGTCAGGGCGATGGCCGAGAGCATCAGTACCAGCAGGCCGATACGCAGGGTGCGTCTTGGCCCCACTTTGGCAATAAAGCGCGGGGCCATGAAACAGGCCAGAATGTTGAGCGCAGCGTTGGCGGTAAACCAGTAGCTAAAGCCGCTCATATCCAGCCCCAGCTTCACCATCAGTTGTACCGGCGCAGCGGTGACGTAGGCGAGGATCACCGCCATCGCCAGCATGCACAGCGCCGCGTTGAACAGGAAGCTGGGGGAGCGTAGTACCGGGCTGTAGCGCGACCAGCTGATGAGGGCCCCTTCGCTGCGGGTCTCCTCCGGGCGGGTCTCCGGCATCCGCCACAGCAGCCAGCTGCCGACGATGACCGCATAACCGGCCATAAACCAGAAGTTGGCCGACCAGCCCGCCTTGGCTGTGAGCCAGCCACCGAGCAGGGGGGCCAGGGCCGGGATAAAGCAGATGGCGCCATTGAGATAGGAGATCATCTGGCCGCTCTTTTTCGGGCCATAGCTGTCACGTACCACCGAGAAGGCGGCGACCGAGGTGGCGCAGGCGCCAAAGCCCTGCAGTACTCGCGCCAGCATCAATTCGCCGAGGCTGGCGGCGAAACCGGCCCCCAGCGCGCTCAGACCGTAGAGCAGCACGCCGCCCAGAGCAACCGGTTTGCGGCCATAGCGGTCGGCCAGCGGACCGACCAGCAGTTGTCCCAGCCCCATGCTGAACAGGAACCAGGTGATGGTGCCCTGCATCAGGGTCACTTCCGCCTCGAGCTGTTCGGCCATCTGCGGAATGGCGGGCAGGTAGATGTCGATGGCCAACGGGCTGAACAGCACCAGCAGTACGAGTAAAAGAATCAATGGCATCTGTCACCTCTCTATCAGCCGGAATTGAATTGGTGCGCGAGTCTACTGGCTCAAAGTAATGAATAGAAATGGTATTTAATCACTTCGGTTATTCCTCTGCGGAAACATGTATCAAAAAGCGCTCTATTGAAAGGGGGATAACTCCCGCTCAAGCCATGGCAGCAGCTGTAATTGGCGCTTTTACTAAACGCTTGCGCCGCATAGAATGCGCTGATTATTTTTGCGGAGGTGCTCGATGAACAAGCTTGTCCTGGCAACAGGTAACCAGAAAAAGGTGAAGGAGTTGGCCGCCATGCTGGCCGACATGAAGATCCAGGTGATCCCGCAGAGCGAGTTTGCTGTCTCCGATGCCGACGAGACCGGCACCACCTTCGTTGAAAACGCCATCATCAAGGCGCGCCACGCCGCCCGCATCACCGGCCTGCCCGCGGTTGCCGATGACTCCGGTCTGGAAGTGGATCTGCTGCAGGGTCGTCCCGGGGTCTACTCCGCCCGCTTTGCCGGTCAGGGTGCCGGTGACAAGGCCAATATCGAGAAGCTGCTGGCTGAGCTCAAAGGTGCGCCCGATTATCTCAAGAGCGCCCGCTTCTGGTGTGTGCTGGTCTATATGCGCCACGCCGACGATCCCACCCCCATCATCTGTCAGGCAAGCTGGGAAGGGATGATCATCGACGAGCAGCGCGGTCAGCATGGTTTTGGCTATGACCCCGTCTTCTTCGTGCCGGACCACGACTGCACCGCGGCCCAGATGCAGGCCGAGCTGAAGAACCAGCTGAGCCACCGTGCCCAGGCGCTGGCCAAACTGAAAGCGGCGCTGGCGGCTCACTGAGTTAAGCCCCCACCGCCCATCGCATATTGTCATCTACAATGGGGGCCTTGAGCCCCCGTTTTATTGGAACGTCCATGCTGCAACTGCCGCCGCTCTCTCTCTATATTCATGTGCCCTGGTGCGTCCAGAAGTGCCCTTACTGTGACTTCAACTCCCATGCCCAGAAAGGGGAGTTGCCTCACCTCGAATATGTCGCCGCCCTGCTGGAGGATCTGGATCAGGATCTGAAGTGGGCCCAGGGGCGACCGCTCTCCTCGATCTTTATCGGCGGCGGCACCCCCAGCCTGCTGACGGTCGAGGCGATGCAAACCCTGCTGGACGGGGTACGGGCCCGCATTCCGCTCACTACAGATTGCGAGATCACCATGGAGGCCAACCCAGGCACGGTGGAGGCGGACAAGTTCGCCGGTTTCCAGCGCGCTGGCATCAACCGTATCTCCATCGGCGTGCAGAGCTTCCAGCAGGAGAAGCTGACCCGGCTCGGCCGCATTCACGGCCCGGAAGAGGCGCGCAAAGCCGCTGCACTGGCCCATGCCATCAAGTTGCCCACCTTCAATCTGGATCTGATGCACGGTCTGCCGGATCAGAGTCTGGATGACGCCCTTTATGACCTGCAGCAGGCTATCGACTGCGCGCCGCCGCACCTCTCCTGGTATCAGCTCACCATAGAGCCGAACACGGCGTTTGCCTCCAAACCTCCCACACTGCCGGAAGATGACACCCTGTGGGACATCTACGAACAGGGCCACGCCATGCTCACCGCCAGTGGTTATCGCCAGTACGAGATCTCGGCTTACGCCAAAGAGGGCTATCAGTGCAGTCACAACCTCAACTACTGGCGCTTTGGCGACTACCTGGGGATTGGTTGCGGTGCCCACGGCAAAGTGACCGATCTCGCGGATCAGCAGATCCTGCGCACTGCCAAGGTGAAGCATCCGAAAGGGTATCTGGACAAGAGCCGCCCCTATCTGGACGAGCAGTGGCAGGTGACGGCAGACGATCTACCGCTCGAATACTTTATGAACCGCTTCCGCCTGTTTGAACCGGCCCCCAAGGCGGAGTTCGAGGCCTATACCGGCTTGCCACTGGAGCGGGTGGAGACGGTGCTGACCATTGCCCAGAGCAAGGAGCTGATCGACGATCTGGGCGACAGCTGGCAGCTTACCACCCTCGGTCATCGCTATCTCAACGTGCTGCTCGAACTGTTTATGGATGAGTAAGCGTCCTGTTGAGTCGCGCTTTTGAGGCGGTGAGTTGGCGTTGCCAAATCGCTTCTTCTGTCAAAACAATCAGGGCGCCATTGGCGCCCTGATTGTTTATGGTCGGTAGAAACCCGCTCAGCAGCAGACGCGGATCATCTGCTGTTGGCCGGGCTCCCACCGCTTGCCAAATTTGGCCTTGCGCTGGTAACTCCCCTTGCCCTTCTTGTTGCGCTCGACCCGGCTGCGAAACAGCGGATCGGAGAGCAGGGCGTGCAGATGGTTATCCTTTATCTCGCCGCGCTGATGGGCATAGTTGCCCCCTTGCGCATCTTCCTCACGGGGGAGGGCGGGTTGGTCGACCCGAATCTTGGCCATAATGGCTCCTCTTCTTGCTCTTGCTGTGTTGACTCTTGTGTCTGGATGGCGGTTTTCGCAGCTGGCGCCTCTTCAGATGAGTGCCCGGTAACCGGATGCACTGGCACCGGTTAAAAACGCGGCGAGTTTGTCACCAAATCGCCGCTGGTGCAATGAGCGGGCTGGTGCCGTCAGCCAACGTGGTCATGCTCATCGTGGTTATGATGCTCGTGATGAGCGGGAGCTCCCGACTCCAGAGTCTCCAGAATGGCGCAGTGCTCCGCCGAGCGCGGCCCGCCGCAGCAGATATTGGAGAGCTCGCGCAGGTTGTCGCGAAAGCGGGTCAGTTCGATGATCTTCTGCTCCACTTGGGCCAGCTTGGTGTCAGCTACCGCTTTTACCTCCTGACAGGTGACTTTGGCCTTGTTGGTATCGAGATCGAGCAGCTCGCCGATATCTGCAAGGGAGAAGCCCACCGACTTGGCGCGAATGATGAACTCCAGCCGTCGCTTGTCCTGCTCACTGTAGAGACGGTAGCCGGATTCGTTACGGATCCCCGGCGAGATGAGCCCGTTCTTCTCGTAAAAACGCAGGGTATCTGCCTTGACCCCGCACGCCTTGGCCAGTTCACCGATCCGGTACATGCCCTTTTCTCCCCTTGGATATGCGACTCAACAAAACCGGAACCCACTATCACCCCTTTGCCGGACGATTGCCAGCCAAGGGCATAAAAGGGGCAGACAAAAGTTGGTTTGGCCGCTCTTTTGCCATAAAACCCTTAAATGGCAAACGTTTGGCAAAAATCAAGTGGCAAACGTTTAACGCCGCGCCACACAAGGGTTTTGCTATTTAAAAAATCCACCACCCGTCACATTTTTTGTGTAGAATACGCGCCCATAAGAGAGCGCCGCACCAAGCGGGCATTTCTTAAAGCACTTTTGCCGTTGTCAGGCCTGTGGCGAGAGTGGTTTGCGAAATCCCCCCACTTCCATTTATTTGGGGACTCTCTGTGTTGAGCCTCGCCTCCCATGGAACGGTCCCCGTTATGTTGAGGACGATAGTGTGATGGAACAAGCTCGACCCATTCGCCGTGCACTGCTGAGTGTGTCTGACAAAACCGGCATTCTGGAATTTGCCAAGGCACTCAACGAACGCGGCGTCGCCCTGCTCTCTACTGGCGGTACTGCCAAGTTGCTCGGCGAGGCGGGTCTGCCGGTGACCGAGGTCTCCGACTACACGGGTTTCCCTGAAATGATGGATGGCCGGGTCAAGACCCTGCATCCCAAGGTTCATGGCGGCATTCTCGGCCGTCGGGATCAGGATGACGCCATCATGGCCCAGCACGCTATCTCCCCCATCGACATGGTTGTCGTCAACCTCTACCCCTTTGCTGCTACCGTTGCCAAAGCGGGCTGCACTTTGGCCGATGCGGTCGAGAACATCGACATCGGCGGCCCGACCATGGTGCGCTCTGCGGCTAAAAACCACAAAGATGTCGCCATCGTCGTCAAAGCCGCCGACTACGATCGCGTTATTCGCGAAATGGATGCCAACGGTAACAGCCTGAAACTGGCAACCCGTTTCGATCTGGCCATCGCCGCCTTCGAGCACACCGCCGCCTACGACGGCATGATCGCCAACTACTTCGGCACCATGGTTCCTTCCTACGGTGACAACAAGGAAGCTGACGAGGAGTCCCGCTTCCCGCGCACCTTCAACAGCCAGTTCATCAAGAAGCAGGACATGCGCTACGGCGAGAACAGTCATCAGGCTGCTGCTTTCTACGCCGAAGAGCATGCCGCGCCGGGTTCCGTCTCCAGCGCGGTTCAGCTGCAAGGCAAGGCGCTCTCCTACAACAACATCGCCGACACCGATGCGGCGCTGGAGTGCGTCAAAGAGTTCGATGAGCCGGCCTGCGTCATCGTCAAGCATGCCAATCCCTGCGGCGTGGCCGTCGGTAACGACCTGCTGAGTGCCTACGATCGCGCTTACCAAACCGATCCCACCTCTGCTTTTGGCGGCATCATCGCCTTCAACCGTGAGCTGGATGGCGCCACTGCCGCTGCCATCGTTGCCCGCCAGTTTGTTGAGGTGATCATCGCCCCGACTGTCAGCCAGGAGGCCCGCGCTGCGGTCGCCGCCAAGCAGAACGTGCGTCTGCTTGAATGCGGTCAGTGGACTGCTCCGGCGCAAGGGTTTGACCTCAAGCGCGTCAACGGCGGCCTGCTGGTGCAGGAGCGGGATCTCGGCATGGTGACGCTTGGTGACCTGACCGTGGTCAGCAAGCGCCAGCCGACCGAGGCCGAGCTGCAAGATCTGCTGTTTTGCTGGAAAGTGGCCAAGTTCGTTAAATCCAACGCCATCGTCTACGCCAAAGATGGCCAAACCATCGGCGTTGGCGCCGGCCAGATGAGCCGCGTCTATTCGGCCAAGATTGCCGGTATCAAGGCGGCAGATGAAGGGCTGACCGTGGCGGGCTCCGTCATGGCATCCGATGCCTTCTTCCCGTTCCGCGACGGCATCGATGCCGCCGCCGCCGCCGGTATCTCCTGCGTGATCCAGCCGGGTGGCTCGATGCGCGATCAGGAGGTGATCGACGCCGCCGACGAGCACGGCATGTGCATGGTATTCACCAACATGCGTCACTTCCGTCACTGATGGATCAGGGCCGCCACGGGCGGCCCTTTTGTTGTCTCTTTTCCACTGACTATTGCGACCGGCTTCCCTCTGGCGGAAGCCTGTGACCCACATAGAAGCGAGCGATACGATGAAAGTACTGATCATTGGCAATGGTGGCCGCGAACACGCCCTGGCCTGGAAAGCCAAGCAATCCCCTCTGGTGACCCGGGTCTTCGTCGCCCCCGGCAATGCCGGCACCGCGCACGAAGGGAGCATCGAGAACGTGGCCATCGCTGCTACCGATATCCCGGCTCTGCTGGCGTTTGCCAAGGAGCAGCGCATCGGTCTGACCATCGTTGGCCCGGAAGCGCCGCTGGTGAAAGGGGTGGTCGATGCCTTCCGTGCCGAGGGGCTGGCCATTTTCGGTCCGACCGCGGCTTCTGCCCAGCTGGAGGGCTCCAAGGCCTTTGCCAAGGATTTCCTAGCCCGTCACGCCATCCCGACTGCCGAGTACCAGAACTTCACCGAGGTTGAGCCAGCGCTGGCTTATCTACGCGAGAAGGGGGCGCCCATCGTCATCAAGGCCGATGGTCTGGCCGCAGGCAAGGGGGTGATCGTAGCGATGACCCTGACCGAGGCCGAAGAGGCCGTGCGCGACATGCTCTCCGGCAATGCTTTTGGCGACGCCGGTGCTCGGGTGGTGATCGAGGAGTTTTTGGAAGGAGAAGAGGCGAGCTTCATCGTCATGGTCGATGGCGAGCATGTGCTGCCGATGGCGACCAGTCAGGATCACAAGCGGGTAGGGGATGGCGATACCGGTCTCAATACCGGCGGTATGGGCGCCTATTCGCCGGCGCCAGTGGTGACTGATGAAGTACACCGCAAGGTGATGGAGCAGGTGATTATGCCGACCGTGCGAGGCATGGCGGCCGAGGGCAACGTCTACACCGGTTTCCTCTACGCTGGCCTGATGATCGACGGTCAGGGCAATCCCAAGGTGATCGAATTCAACTGCCGTTTCGGCGATCCCGAGACCCAGCCCATCATGCTGCGGATGCGCTCCGATCTGGTGGAACTCTGTCTGGCCGCCTGTGCCGGCAAGCTGGATCAGGTAGAAGCGAATTATGACCCCCGCGTAGCCATTGGTGTGGTGCTGGCTGCTGGCGGTTATCCCGGCGACTACCAGCAGGGCAAGGCCATCAGCGGCCTGCCGGTGGAAGAGGCGAGCGGCGAGAAGGTATTCCACGCGGGTACCCGCCTTGAGGGCGATACCGTAGTGACCGCCGGTGGCCGGGTGTTGTGCGCCACCGCGCTGGGCCACACTGTGGCTGAAGCACAGCAGCGCGCCTATCAGCTGGCTGCCCGGATCCAGTGGGATGGTGTCTTCTATCGCAATGACATCGGCTGGCGCGCCATCGAGCGTGAACAGCAGGCTGGTTGATGGCCGATACCCACAGTGACAAGCCCCGCCAATGGCGGGGGTTTTT
>NZ_CAWMDN010000122.1:0-469 GCF_963866575.1 Aeromonas sp. L_1B5_3 | reverse complement strand
AGATGTGTATAAGAGACAGGGCCATGTGTGCCCATCCGGGACTTGCCAAGCTCATCAGTCAGCAGTTGATGCTGCCGGGCTTTGCCTATGCCCACGATGTGGAGGGGCGACGTATTGGTGGCCCGCTGGTGGCCCCCAACCCTGTGTTGCACAAGACCACGCTCTTTGTCAGTCCACGGGATATGCGTGAGTACCTGCCACGAGAGATTAACTTCGCCCGCTTTCGCTGCGCCTGTAATGCAGCGGGTCAGCCGGTCGGTGAGTGGCAACGGGTAATTGTCGGGGCCTACGTCAACCACGGTAGTAATGACAAGCCGGATTGGAGTAGTCACACCTGAGCCACGGCCACCAGCACACACCCATGCTCCCATACAGCCCCTCACTCCGAGGGGCTGTTTGCATTTGAAGGAAGCCCAACCATGCACGACCTGCGTGATTACAAGACCCTGACCGCTCGGCAGATCACCAC
>NZ_CAWMDN010000121.1:0-1017 GCF_963866575.1 Aeromonas sp. L_1B5_3 | reverse complement strand
GTCACCAGTACCTGGACGTGGCGGGTAGACCGGCTGGTACGGTTGATGATGCTCGCCAACCGGCGGGCAGTCTGGCATCGCTATCAGTTAGGACGCCAGCAAGAGCAGAAGGAACCACGCCAGCACTGCTCGACCAAGCTGGGACAGATTAAACCTGCCCACAGTTACCACCAGGCACCACTCACCGATAGCGAGCTGGTTGCCCTCTACAAATTCACCTGCTGCGCCCTGTACCAATCGAGTGAATGGAGCGGGAGCCCTGAGCAGGCACCTCGGCTTGTGAAGGTACTACAGCAGTTACAGCAAGCGCTGGCGCAAGACGTGCTGACTCGACTGTCACTGTGGGAGCAAGCCACTTGGGGAGAGATGTGATGAACCTTTCCATCACTCTGACAGTGACAAGCTCACCACCGAGCTCAACGGCCCATATAGCCCAGCGTATCGCCGATGACATGGCACACCTGCATCATCGTCTGGGTGATGGGGTCAGTGATGAACTGGGAATCAGCATCAGTTACCTGGTCGAACAGTTTGCGCTGCTGGCAGCGGCCTACCGTTCACCTGCTGAAAGGGAGAATCACCCATGATTGAATTTACCGACAGCTTTAGCCAGGCCGCCGTGGCAGAGGCCATGTGTGCCCATCCAGGGCTTGCCAAGCTCATCAGTCAGCAGTTGATGCTGCCGGGCTTTGCCTATGCCCACGATGTGGAGGGGCGACGTATTGGCGGGCCACTGGTTGCGCCCAACCCGGTGCTGCACAAAACCTCGCTCTTTGTCAGTCCCCGCGATATGCGCGAGTACCTGCCGCGAGAGATTAACTTCGCCCGCTTTCGCTGCGCCTGTAATGCAGTGGGTCAGCCGGTCGGCGAGTGGCAACGGGTAATTGTCGGGGCCTACGTCAACCATGGTAGTAATGACAAGCCGGATTGGAGTAGTCACACCTGAGCCACGGCCACCAGCACACACAAGACCTCTCACAGCCCCTCACGCCGAGGGGCTGTTTGCATTTGAAGGAA
>NZ_CAWMDN010000120.1:0-37755 GCF_963866575.1 Aeromonas sp. L_1B5_3 | reverse complement strand
TTTTCGACCGGAATATGCATCACGGTGGTCACAAGGGAAGAGTTAGCAATTGGCTTACCCAAGATAGTGCATGCCAGAGCAGAGTCTGAAGTGTGCAGGTTGGCACGGTTGGCTATGCATATCGAGCAAAATCGGTTGGATCGCACGGACCTGCCTGTCTACTAGGGGAGGGAGCAACTGATGGCTGGCGCTGCCGCCTTGCTGGGTGAGGATGGCAGCCTCGAATGCCAGGATGCCCTGCGGCTGCTGGCGCTACTGCTCGACAAGTTGCTGCGGGGCGGGCGTGGTAGCCAGCAGGCCAAGCTCAATGGGCTCACACTCACAGCCATGGAAAGCCGCGCATTGGCAGCCAACTCTCTGAACACTGGTTCTGTAGTCCGGGGAAGTTGGCGGCGAAAAACACGCAACCAGCTTGGCCATGCAAGTTGGCTCGATGTGGTAGAAGCCGCGCTCTGGTGTTTTTGGCACAGCGATGACCTGAGAGGTGGGGAGGCTCTATTAGGCGTGTTGCTGGGGTCAGATAGCCGAGTGCGCTTGGTCTACGGTATGCTTGCCGGGGCTTTCTATCTAGCAGATACGGCAACCATCTCTGCGAATCCCTCATCTTCATCTGCCTGAAAACACGACATGTGAAAAACCACAGTATCGAGATGGTCAGGCGGGATGGATATAGTCAACCCAAAGAAATCGGCAGTCTATCAGTCAACGATCAGGGGGAGATATGACCTGTAGCACTCAAAATACTAGCTGTGATTGCGAAGGTCCCAAGCGTTATCGCATCAAGGCTGCCCGTTTCCCATCCTGTACCTTAGTGGCTGTTTTGCTGCTGGGGTTATTGTTTCAAACAGTGCAGGCTACCGACTGTACCTACTGCAAAGACAGCCTCGGTAATACCCGCTACCAGTGTGACGATGGCAAGAGCGGCACCCTGCGCAAGGACAGTCTCGGCAACGTCAGAGACTCGCAAAGCGGCACCACCTGGCGCAAAGACTCCCTTGGCAATGTTCGCAGCAGCGAAGGCACCACCTACCGCAAAGACAGTCTGGGCAATGTGCGCGTCAGCAATCCCGGCACCGGCGATACTGTCACCTGGCGCAAAGACAGCTTGGGCAACATGAGATCCTCTGGTGGCACCGTCTGTCGCACCGACTCACTGGGCACGCTGCGCTGTGATGGCAATGGCACGCCGCCTGCCGTTCTACAGACCAAATGAGCACGCTCGCTGCGCATGATACAGGCCTGTGACCCACGCCATGGTCTGACCGCTCGTGAGCTGATATAGAAAGATATTTATCCCTTTGTTCGCCATCAAGAAAGGACTCGATCATGTGGCTGTTCACCAAGTTCGGCTTTTTCTCTATCGTCCAGAAAGATCACGATCAGGACAATATTCTCACCATTCGCAGCCGCACTAGAGGGGATCTCGATCGCCTGCGTAATCACTACCTGCCTTCGCTTTCCTCTTCCAGAGCACATGAGGGAACCGACTACCCCTGGCGGGCCAACGCAAGCGCTGCGGCCCTGAAGGAGGCGATGAGCACCATAGTGCAAGAGATTGATTACTCGAATTTCAAGAGCGAGGTCGGGCTTAGCACCGGCCATGCGCGTGCCAAGCGCTATAGCAAAGTCTGGTCAGCGATGTACGACATGCCGGAAGACCTACCCGAACCCCATGCGACCGATTTTGAGGGGCTACCCTGGTCGCCCCCCAGTTCGTCCAAGAGCAAAGCGGTGGCCTATGGCGGGGTGGTGATCGATCCCCATGGTTATTTGCTGATGCGTGAAGTGAAAAATCATTTCGATGGTTACGTCTGGACGTTCGCCAAAGGTCGGCAGGACAAGGGGGAAAGCCCGAGAGAAACCGCGCTGCGGGAGGTCTGGGAAGAGATGGGGGTCGATGCCACTATCCTTATCCCCATCGCTGGTGAGTTTGCGGGTGGCACCACGCTCAATCGCTTTTTCTTGATGGTGGTGGACAGAGGGACGGTAAACCTCGGTTACGGTAACGATGAGACCGAACGCTTATGTTGGGCGACACCCGCAGAGGCAGAACGCCTGATCGCTCAAACCAGCAACCCTATTGGCCGCTCGCGTGACCTTGCGATCCTCAAGGCCGCTCAAGATAGCCTTCCGAAGATGTTGCCGTTGGCTCGCCCCGTGGCGTGTCGCTCCGACTGGCACAGTCTGCCCATGCCCGCAAGCCGGATAACCGTGCCGCTGGAGACGTGTTACTCCCCCTCGGAGATGGCCGCGATAGTCTGCGGTTCATTGTCGATAAGTCAGGATGACAAGTGGTTTATCTTCTATGAGGATGGTGTATTGCACTGCCACCGCAGTGCGACAGGCATCTGCCTATATCGGGTTTATTTCCAGCCAACTGCAACAGGGTGGCAGGCCAGCCAGGTAGAAATCAACCGACACCCAGGGCAGCACACAGAGTCAAATGACAGCATGAATTTGGCTTTATTGGAATCAATCATGGACGCGCTGCGGCTCATGAGGCCCATCTAGTCGGTTTAAGTGGAAATAAGTTTTGGGGGGATTACCCGATGACCTCCTTGGTGGGGGGGCGTTTGGAGTGGCTCGTCAAGACATTCCTTCTAAAAAAAAGCATAATGTAGAATCACTTACTGAGAATGTTTCGTCTGACATGAGCACTATCACTCCGCACTACCGCAGTGTGCAGCAGTTACTGCAAAGCCAATCTTTTGCCATCGACGAGTACCAGCGTGAGTACAAGTGGGAAAAGGAGAATATCGAAGAGCTGTTGTCTGACTTGCAGGCCAAATTTTTTAGCCACTACAAGCTAGGCGACGAAACCACAGCAGTCAGCAGCTATGGCGAATATTTCCTCGGATCCATCATCGTCAGCAAGCGCAACGGTAAAAACTATCTAATCGACGGCCAACAGCGGGTAACTTCTCTGACCCTGTTGCTCATATGCCTGTATCGTGCAGCCAAGATACAGAAACTATCGGTGGGAGGAACAGTTGCCCCGCTTATCTTTAGCGATAACTTGGGCAAACCCAAATTTAACCTCGACATACCCGAGCGACTGCCCGTCATCAAGGCGCTGTTTGAAGGCCAAGAATTTAATCCAGATGGTAAAGATGAGTCCATTCAGACCATGTACGCCCGCTACAGCGACATTGAATCGAACGATCTGATCGCAGATCTGGGTGATGCACTGCCACATTTCATCTACTGGTTGTTGACCCAGGTAGGCTTGATCGAGATAGCGACGGATAACGACAGCTATGCCTACGCTATCTTTGAAACGATGAATGACCGGGGCAAACCTCTGAGTCCGGTAGATATGTTGAAGGCCTATCTGCTTGCGCCGATTGAAGAACCGGAAGAGCGACAGCAAGCTAATCAGACATGGAAGAGAGAGGTGCTGGAGCTAATCTCTTGGGATGGCAACCACGAACCTGAGCGAGATGCCAATTGTATTAAAGCCTGGTTGCGGGCGCAGTATGCCGAGAGTATCCGCGAACGCAAGGCTGGCTCAGTAGACAAAGACTGGGAGTTGATTGGTTCTGCATTCCACCGTTGGGTGCGTGACCATAGTGACCAGATGGGGCTTGGTAAGTCCCAGGGGAACCAGAAACTGATGGTTGAGAGTTTCCCGTTTTTCGCCAAGGCCTATCGGCACATCCTGCACGCCAGCAAGAATTACACACCAGGTATGAAGGCGGTTTACTACAACGCGCACAATGATTTCACTTGGCAGAGCACGGTATTGCTCGCTCCGCTAGTTGAAACCGATGATGACGATACAGTGAAACGCAAGTTGGCAGTGACAGCGACCTATCTGGACATTTGGTTGATGCGTCGAGTAGTGAATTACGTCCGGGTTGGGTACTCCAGCGTGTCTTACGCCATGTGGTTGTTGTGTCGAGAGATCCGGCGCAAAGCACTACCGGAATTAGTAACCATTCTCAAAAAGAAACTGGCGGATGATGAAGTGACATTCTCCGGCTATGAGGCAAAAGGGCGAACTGGCATTGATGGATTGGGACTCAATCAGTTCAGTCGTCGTTATATTTACCATCTGTTGGCACGGCTAACAGAGGCGACCGAGGTCGGAGCGGGGCGTACCGAGACATTTGATAAATTGGTGGATCGCTCTCTTAAGAATCCATTCGATATCGAGCACATTTGGGCAGACGATTACGACGTACTGAAGGAGCAGTTCAGCACTGAGCAAGAGTTTCAGGATTGGCGCAACCATGTTGCTTCGCTTTTGTTATTGCCTGCAGATGTTAATCGGAGCCTACAAGACAAGCCGTTCCCTCAGAAGCGGATGCACTACGCCAAACAGAATTTTTACGCCGCTAGCCTAGATGCCAGCGCGTATGAACATCAGCCACAGTTTCAGCAGTTTGCAACCCAAAACCAGTTGCCTTTCAAAGCCGCCGAAGTATTTGACAAAACTCAGCAACAGACGCGGCGTGAACTCGTTGTGGGGCTAGTGGAATTGATCTGGTCTCCGGATCGCTTAAGTGAAGCCGCTTATGCCTGACCGATCGCAGCAGCCAAGGTAAGAGACTGATGGAGCTTATTGACAACATTAACCGCCTGCTCGGTGACGACCTTAAACAAACTCTCAAACCTGGGGCTCGACTGAAGATCGCGGCTTCTTGCTTTTCGATGTACGCCTTTGAGGCGCTGAAAGCTGAACTTGAGACAATCGACGAGCTAGAGTTCATCTTCACCTCTCCCACCTTTGTTGCCAACGAAGTTACCGACAAGATCCGCAAGGAGCGTAAGGAATTCCACATCCCCAAGCTCGACCGTGAGCGCAGTCTCTACGGTAGTGAGTTTGAAATCCAGTTGCGCAACAAACTCACCCAACGAGCGGTAGCCAAGGAGTGTGCCGACTGGATACGACGCAAGGCGGTGTTCAAGAGCAATCGCACCAAAGCACCTATGCAGCAGTTTGCCTGCGTGCAAGCCAACGACGCCGACATGGCCTATATGCCGTTGCATGGTTTTACCGCCGTCGATCTGGGTTACCAACCGGGCAATGCCATTTCCAATCTGGTGAACAAGATGGATGAGGCCCCCTTTGCCGCCACTTATCTCAGTCTGTTCAACCAGATTTGGCATGATCCTGAGAAGCTGGAGGACGTGACTGCTCAAATTTGTGAACACATAGCCTCGGTGTATCAGGAGAACTCGCCCGAGAGCATCTACTTCCTGATGCTCTACAACATCTTCAACGAGTTCCTTGACGACATCGATGAAGATGTCCTGCCCAATGATCGCACCGGCTATCAGGACACCCTGGTCTGGAACAAGCTTTTCAATTACCAGAAAGATGCCGCCACCGGGATCATCAACAAGCTTGAGACCTACAGTGGCTGCATCCTTGCCGACAGCGTTGGTTTGGGCAAGACCTTCACGGCACTGGCCGTCATCAAGTATTACGAACTGCGTAATCGCTCAGTGCTGGTACTCTGCCCGAAGAAGCTGGCCGACAACTGGCTCAACTACAACCGCAATCTCAAGACCAACCTCTTCGCCCGTGATCGCTTTAACTACGACGTCCTTTGCCACACGGATCTTTCCCGTACCAGTGGTGAGTCTTTCGGTACGCAGTTGAATCGGATTAACTGGGGCAACTACGATCTGGTTGTCATCGATGAGTCTCACAACTTCCGTAACAACAACGCCTACAAAGAAAAAGAGACCCGTTATCAGGCGTTAATGCGCAAGGTGATTCAAGAGGGGGTGAAGACAAAGGTGCTGATGCTGTCGGCCACACCAGTCAACAACCACTTTGCCGATCTCCGCAACCAGTTAGCATTGGCCTACGAGGGTGACTCTGAAAACCTGAGTAAGAAACTGCGCACGAGCAAATCGGTGGAAGAGATCTTCCGTAATGCCCAAAAAGCCTTCAATGCGTGGTCAACACTACCACCTGAAGAGCGCACCGCACGGGCCATTTTGGACTCGCTGGATTTCGACTTTTTCGAGTTGCTCGACAGTGTCACCATTGCTCGCTCACGCAAACATATCCAAACCTTCTACGACACCAAAGACATCGGTCAATTCCCTGAACGACTCAAGCCTTTGTCGTTCCGTTGCCAGTTGACTGATCGCCCAAATGTGTTGGGCTTTAACGAGATTTTCGAGCAACTTTCCCAGCTTAAGTTGGCCGTCTACACGCCAGCGGCTTACCTGTTGCCAAGCAGAGTCCAGAAATACATTGATCGCTATAACGATCAATCTGGCGGTAAGCATGGCAACCTAAGTCTGGTTGGGCGAGAACAAGGTCTACAGGCGTTGATGACAGTGAATCTGCTAAAGCGGCTGGAGAGCTCAGTAGAGTCTTTCCGGTTGACTCTCCAATCACTGCGGACCAACCACGATGCAATGCTCGCCCGAATTGCAGCATTCAACCAAACTGGCGGGGTTGCAACGGTGGGTGACCTTACCGATATCCTGGATAGACTGGATGCTGAAGAAGACGAACTGCCGACGCTGAGCGATGAAGCCGGGGAGATTGGCGGCAAGGTCAAGATCAGTCTGGCGGATATGGACCTGCTATCCTGGGAACATGAACTCAAGCGGGACGTGCAGATCATCGGTGTGTTATTGGAAGAAATGGGCAAAATCACGCCCAAAGACGATGCCAAGTTACAACACCTGAAGGCCCACTTGCTGGAGAAGATTGCCAACCCCATTAACCCCGGCAATAAGAAAATTCTGATCTTCACCGCCTTTGCTGACACTGCCGACTATCTCTACGCCAACCTTGCGCCCGAGATGCTTGCCCGTTTCTCGATTCACACCGCCAAAGTGACTGGCACAGGAGCGCCTCAATCGACCGTTAAACATCGTGGGCAAAGGCGTAGCTATGACTTCCAAGAGCTGCTAACCCTATTTTCGCCACGGTCCAAGGAGAAAGCGGTAGTGATGCCAGATGAACCCGCCGAGGTGGATCTGCTGATAGGCACCGACTGCATCTCCGAAGGGCAAAACCTGCAAGATTGCGACTACCTGATCAACTACGACATTCACTGGAACCCGGTGCGCATCATTCAGCGTTTTGGCCGGGTCGATCGTATCGGCTCGCCTAATAGCTGCATCCAGCTAGTTAACTACTGGCCCGATATCTCGCTCGATGAATACATCAACCTCAAAGAGCGCGTCGAAAGCCGCATGATGATTGCCGATGTGACGGCAACGGGGGACGATAACGTCCTCTCAGCACAGGCCAACGATGTTTCATACCGCAAAGAACAATTGCGTCGGTTGCAAGAAGAAGTGATCGAACTGGAAGAGTTGAAGACCGGTGTATCCATCACCGATCTGGGTCTCAACGATTTTCGGATGGACTTGCTCAATTACGTCAAAGTCCACGGTGACTTGCGTAATGTACCGAGTGGGATGCACGCCGTCGTGCCCGCCAATCCCGACATGGGGCTCCGACCTGGGGTGATTTTCACGCTGCGCAATCGCAACACCGATATCGGCATTAACCAGCACAATCGGTTGCATCCCTACTACCTCGTGTACATCGATAGCGAAGGAGAGGTCGTCCACGATCATACCGAGATCAAGCGCCTGCTCGACCTGGTGAGAACCTGCTGTAAGGGGCAGGCTCAACCCATGACGGCGGTATGCGATCGCTTCAATCAAAACACTGCCGATGGGCGCAAGATGCAGGCTTATTCCGATCTTCTGGGCGCATCCATTCGCTCGATGATCGAGGTAAAGGAAGAGAAGGACCTCGACAGCCTCTTTGGGGGTGGCAAGACCACGGCACTGACCAATACCATCACCGGCCTAGATGATTTCGAGCTGATTAGCTTCCTCGTTATTCAGGAGGAGTAATGAGCCAAAACGCCAGCTGTCAGCATCCCGCGCTGATTGCGTACCCTAAGCAGGCTGCTTTTGGCCGTGTGTTGCCAAAAAGCAAGATCTACGAACACAGCGGCGCGAACGCCCGGCTCAAAGAGTTGTTTGTCGAACAGGTGGAGCAAATCGTCTGGCAATATAAGCTGGCGCCGGAAACCATCAATCTGCCGTCCCGCGCAGCAGTCCCTGAAATCCAAGTATTCAGTATTCAACTGAAAACCGCTGAATTGCACCAGGATGTATTGCGCTGTATCGACGGTGCGGTGCCTTTCCCCATCATCTTCGAGCTGCACCAAGGTGAAGGAGAGCTAGCACAGACCCAAGTAGTGGCTGCGTACAAGCGCCCGGCCATATCGAGTCGGGGAACGAGTGGGAAGGCGGACACTAGCAGTTGGGTGCTATCGGATTACTTCGCAACCAACTGGTTGCCAGCGACGGCAGCACGTTCTTCTTTGCCACTGGGCATCGATATGGCGGTACTATACGAGGCCTTGCTACAGCGCTTGCTCCCACTCGGTGCCCAACCACAAGAGGCGCTGGCCGATCTGATTGTCCGAGTGGAGCAGGTTGCCGCCAAACGCCGCGTTATCGAGAAGGCCCAAGCGCGCATGGCCCGCGAGAAGCAATTCAATCGCCGGGTAGAGATTAACGCGCACTTGCGGCAGCTTAAAAACGAACTTGAAGAATTGACTGGGAGGGATAATGCATGACGCAGAGCTTGAATGAGGAACCGCGGAAGCATATCGAGCAGGTCGCTGGCGAAGCGTTAGCACAACTCGAGAGCATCGCTGATACGGCCAAGGGGAAGCTGAGCGCTGGGCGAACACTGGGTTCCGATGTACTGGCAAGCATCAACACGATGACATCCAGCTCAACCATGCAGAGGCTGGATCAGATCAACCATGCGAACCATGAAAGCTACCAGGTATTGGTGTCAGAGCCCGCAATCGCTCGCGTAGTAGTTGCCGATGAAGAGGGCAAAGAGAAAATCTACTACATCTGTCGCACAACGCCGGTATCGGGCTTTCCCTATTTGGCCAGCTACCGCGCGCCAGTTGGACGCTTGGCCTCGTTGGCAATTGGCGCAGAGTTCACACTACCCAATGGGAGCGTCGTTGAGGTTCTTGAGCGGGCCCAGCTGAGGCCAAATTTGCTTGCTGATGGGTGGGACTCTCGCGACACAGTTATTGAAGCCGAAAATTTTGGGCCGTTCACTATAGAGTCGCTGCGCGCTCTGCTGACCCAGGTTGTGGGGGAAGACGTTACCGAAGACATTCTTGGTCAATTGCTGGCCGAAGAGAACGTCAAGGCCAACATCATCGATGGCGTTCGCCGCAGCGTCATCACCAAGATGGGACTTCGGGATCAGCCCATCCTCGATCAATACCAGGATGAGATTTTCCGCCTCCCTCTCGACAAGCGCCTGTTGATCCTGGGCCCCCCCGGTACAGGCAAGACGACCACCCTGATCCGACGCCTCGGCCAAAAACTCGACACGGCCTTCCTGGAAGAAGGCGAACAACGCCTGGTTGAAACAGTCGCCTCAGTCCAAGGCATTGCGCACGCAAACAGCTGGCTCATGTTCACGCCCACGGAATTGCTCAAGCAATACCTAAAGGAGGCATTTGCGCGTGAAGGTGTTCCCGCCTCGGATCTGCGCATCAGAACGTGGCAAGACTATCGACGCGAGCTGGCCCGAAACGCATTCGGCGTCCTCAGAACGGCTTCTGGCGGCGGTACCTTTGTCCTGAAAGACGGATTGGCCAGCCTGAGCGAGACAGCACTGGAGCGTCCCATTCAATGGTTTGACGATTTCGACGCATGGCAGCGCAAGGCCTATGTGCAGGAGCTGCATGATGCCGCAACCCAGCTCCACGAAGCCAAATCTCCCGAAGTTCTGAATCTCGGTGCTCGCCTGCAAGACATTTTGTCGCGGGCGGTCGATGGCGCACTGGCGGCGATGTTTAGCTCGCTGGCGGTGGAGATTGCCAAAGTACAGGCACTCGTCAGCAGCCTGAAGGAAGGCTCCGACGGCAAGATCAAGGCCGCGCTCAACCTGCAGCTCAACCGCAACCGAGCCTTTCTGGATGAGTTGGCCCGCGTGATAGACAGCCTGCAACAGGCGCAAGCAACGGATACGGACGACCAGGACGACCCCGACGCTGATGAGGAGGAAGACGCCACCGCACCACGCACAGGCCGTGCCGCCGCGCTCAATGCCTATATGCAAGCCGTGCGTGCCCAAGCTCGCGCGGCTGCATCCAAGCGCACAGTCAGCAAGGCATCTCGCAACGGCAAGATCATCGAGTGGTTGGGGGATCGTGGTCTGACAGAAGCGGATCGCGCCGAGGTGGGTGCAAGCCTTCTGGTGCAGGCCAGTGCCCGCCGTTTCGTCAACCCGGTCAAGCGCTACCTCGACGGCATCCCCAAGCGCTACCGGGCATTCAGGCGCGAACGCCAACCGGCAAGCACCTGGTATCGCCACGAAGGCTTTGAGGCACGCGACATCCACCCGCTGGAGTTGGACATCGTCTTGCTCGCGATCTTGCGCGCCGCAGGCGACCTGATCAGTCGGCCCAACGTCCAGCGCGACATCGATAGTCCCGCGTGGTCATCACTCCAGACCATCCTTGGGCATTACCGCAACCAGATCTTGGTGGATGAAGCGACCGACTTCTCGCCCATCCAGCTTGCGAGCATGGCGGCGCTGGCGCATCCGCGTCTGCGCTCATTCTTTGCCTGTGGCGACTTCAATCAGCGCCTGACCACCTGGGGCGCACGCTCTGCTGACGACTTGAAGTGGGTCTTCGCCGATTTCGATATCAAGGAGATCACCGTCTCCTACCGGCAGAGCAAGCAGCTGAACGATCTGGCCCGCGCCATGATCCGCGCAGTCGGAGGAACCGAGCAAGACGCCAGCTTGCCTGCGCATATGGACAGTGTGGGCGTTGCGCCAGCCTTGCTGGAACACGCTACCAACGCAGAATCCATTGTCAGTTGGCTGGCGGATCGCATTCGCGAGATTGAGCGCTTTGTCGGTCAGTTGCCATCCACTGCCATTTTTGTGAACACCGAGGACGACGTTGCCCCGGTGGCCAACGCACTGAACGTCGCCCTGGCGGAGCACAACATCCAGGTCATCGCCTGTCGAGAGGGCCAGGCTGTGGGGCAGGAAAGCAACGTGCGCGTGTTCGACATCCAGCACATCAAAGGCCTGGAATTTGAGGCGGTGTTTTTTGTCGGCATTGACCAGCTCGCCACACTACACCCGGCGCTGTTCGACAAATACCTGTACGTCGGCACCACCCGCGCGGCCACCTACTTGGGCGTGACCTGCCAGGGCACCTTGCCATCTGCCATTGAGAGTCTGCGCACGCACTTTTGCCAGGACTGGCAACAAGACGACTGAATATACACAAACGAAATTGAACAAGTGAACCGCCGAGCATTTTTCTAACAAGGGCGGCGTCAAGAGGAAAAGAACTTGGAAAAAATGAAAATGCACTCGCCCAATCTCTCGCAGGACAATATCACCCGCATTCGCGATCTGTTCCCGGGGTGCGTCACTGAAGCTAAGGGTAAAGATGGCAGCGTAAAGCTGACTGTGGATTTTGATCAGCTGCGACAAGAGCTTTCCGAGTCGATTATTGAAGGCCCGCAGGAGCGTTATCACCTTAACTGGCCGGGCAAGCGCGAAGCCTTGCTCGCAGCCAACGCGCCCATTGCCAAGACACTGCGCCCCTGCCGCAACGAGAGCGTCGATTTTGATACCACCCAGAACCTGTTTATCGAGGGAGATAACCTCGATGCGCTCAAGCTGTTGCAGGAGACGTATCTTGGCAAGGTTAAGCTGATCTATATCGACCCGCCCTACAACACGGGGCGCGATTTTATCTACGACGATGATTACAGCGACGACGTGGGCAGTTACTTGATGCAATCCAATCAGGTCAATGAACAGGGCGCACGACTGGTTGCGAACACGGAAGCCAACGGCCGGTTTCACTCTGACTGGCTGAGCATGATCTATGCCCGGCTTCGGCTGGCACGTAACCTACTCAAAGATGACGGCGTTATCTTCCTTTCCATCGACGATAACGAAGTCGATAACCTGCGCAAGGTGTGCAGTGAAGTCTTTGGTGAAGATAACTTTATTGCGCAAGTAATTTGGCAGAAGGTCTTCTCACCCAAAAATAGTGCTCGTTGGTTTTCAGAAGACCATGACTATGTACTTGTATACGCAAAATCAGCTGAAAATTGGGCTCCAAATCTTTTGCCACAGACGGATGAGATGATTGCTCGGTACAAGAACCCGGATAACGATCCACGCGGCTCTTGGACTTCGGGAGATCTGCAAGCGCGTAATTATTATGGCGATGGAACCTATTCTGTTGTCTGCCCATCAGGCCGTGTTATCGAAGGGCCTGGTAAAGGAATGTATTGGCGCGTTAGCAAAGAAAACTTTGAGCGGCTTGATCAGGAAGCCCGTATCTGGTGGGGGGCTGACGGCAACAATATGCCTCGTCTCAAGCGTTTCTTGACTGAAGTTAAACAAGGTCGAACCCCACAAACCTTCTGGTCATACAAAGAAGTTGGCCACACACAGGATGCCAAGAAGGCGCTCCTTAAATACGTGCAATTTGAGCACACCGAAAACGTGCTGAATTCGGTAAAACCTGTTGAGTTGCTGCAACGGGTGCTGCAACTAGCAGGGCAGCCCAATGACGGTGACATCGTGCTCGACTTTTTCAGCGGTAGTGCATCCACCGCGCACGCAGTGCTTAAGCAGAACGCCGAAGATGGCGGTAACCGCCGCTTTATCGGGGTGCAAATTGCCGAGCCCCTGCCCACGCCCGAAAAGGGTATGGCCTCCATTTTCGAAATGGGGCTTAAACGGATTCGAAATGTCGTAGAAGAGCTTCGTGCGCAAGAAAATGGTGATAAGCGTGATTTGGGATTCCGTGTCCTCAAGATCGACTCCTCCAATATGGCCGATGTCTATTACACGCCCGATGCGCTGGATAAAGCCAACCTCGATCTGTTTGTGGAGAACATCAAGCCGGATCGCACGACGGAAGATCTGTTGTTCCAGGTGATGCTGGATTGGGGCGTTGATCTGGCGCTACCGATCATCAAGGAAGTGGTGCAGGGCAAAGAGGTGTTCTTGGTCGATGGCAATGACACCCAGATGGCGCTAGCGGCTTGCTTCGACGCTAACGGCGGTATCGATGAGACGTTTGTGAAGGCGTTGGCCCAGCGTCAGCCGCTGCGGGTGGTGTTCCGTGATGCGGGCTTTAACAGCAGTGCGGTCAAGATCAACGTGGAGCAGATCTTCAAGCTGCTGTCGCCCGCCACCGACGTGAAGTGTATTTAAGGAGGGCGACATGCCAACTAATCCGACGACGGGCACAGCATTGGATCGTCTGACCATTCGGGGATTTAAATCCATTGAGGCACTGGAGCAGCTTGAGCTCAAACGCCTTAACGTGATTGTCGGGGCCAACGGCGCAGGCAAGAGCAACCTGATCGCCTTCTTTCGGATGCTGCGTGCCCTGATGGATGGCAACCTCAACCGTTTTGTCCGCGATAGCGGCGGGGCGGGTGACCTGTTGTTTAATGGCCGCAAAGTCACATCGTCGATGTTTTTTGAGACCCATTTTGGTACTCGTGGCTACCGCTTTACCCTGGTGCCAACCCCCGGTGATGACTGTGCGCTTGAATCCGAGGCTCGTTACTACGCCGGGAGTTCTTCCGGCTGGTGGATGCTGGGGGACAGTAACGACGGCAAGTCAAAAATGGTTGCCGAAGTGCTGGAAAATAAGGCGGATGCGCCTTTCTCGCGTCCCGTGTATAACGCGATCTCCTCCTGGCAGGTTTATCACTTCCATGACACTAGCCAGAGCGCGGGGATGCGCAATTACGAAATCGTGCAGGACAACAAGGTGCTGCGCATGGACGCCGCCAATATCGGCGCCTTTTTGCTTAAATTGCGCGATCAGCATGGGGATGACTATCGGGCGATCGTCGAGGCGGTGCGCCTCGTCACCCCTTTCTTTGATGACTTTATTCTTGAGCCACGCACTAGCGGCGCACGGGAAGAGGTTAATCTGAGCTGGCTGCAACAAGGGTCTGACTACCCCATGCAGCCTTACCATCTCTCCGATGGCTCTATTCGCTTTATCTGTCTGGCGACGGCCCTGCTGCAACCCAATCCTCCCTCCACCATCATCATCGACGAGCCTGAGCTTGGGCTGCACCCAGCAGCCATCGTCATTCTGGCGGAGCTGATCCAACAGGCTGCCCAGCGTACCCAGGTGATCGTGGCGACCCAATCTCCGGCTCTGCTCGATCAATTTGCCATTGAGGATATCGTGGTCGCCAATCGTAAAGGGGGCGCTTCGACCTTCGAGCGCCTGAGCGAGCAGGACTATGCCCACTGGCTGGAAAACTACTCGGTGGGTGAGCTTTGGACCAAGAATGTGATCGCCGGAGGCCCGCGCTATGAGTGATTACATTGAGGTCTATGCGGTGGTGGAGGGGCGCAGCGAGCAGATCTTCGTTGAGAAGCTGCTAGCGCCTTATCTGGCCGATAAGCAGATTTATATTCAGGCGACCCAGGTAAGCAAACCGGGCCAGAAAGGGGGCGATGTACGTTTTAGCCGTGCCATCAATGACATTGAGGGCTTTCTGAAGCAGCGGCCCGATACCTACGTCACCACGCTGGTGGATTACTACGGTATCAAGGAGTGGCCCGGTCTTGAGAACGTACCCAAGCGGCAGTCCCCAGCCATCATCGCCGCGCATTTGAACCAAGCGACCAAGGCCGAGGTGATCGGTAAGTTTGCGGCCCAGCAAGCCGAACAGCGTTTTATCCCCTATATGGCGATGCACGAGTTTGAGGCGCTGCTGTTTAGTGACAGCGCCATTCTGGCTGACGAGTTGGGCATTGCCGAGGAGCAGGTCCGGCGTGTGCTCGCCGAGTGTGGTGAACCAGAGGCAATCAATAACGGCCCGACCACCGCCCCCTCCAAACGGCTGGATGGTTGGTCCCCAAAGGGGGCGTTTGCCAAAACCACGAAAGGGATCGCCATTGCCGAGCGGATCGGTATTCCCCAGATGCGGGCGCAGTGCCCGCTGTTTGACGGCTGGCTCGGTGAGCTTGAAGCATTGGTAGGATAAGCATGAAACTCAAATTTAAACACCAGCCCTATCAGGCCCATGCGGTGCAGGCGGTCGTCGATATCTTTAAGGGACAACTCCCGGCCTCCGCTGCCGCCATGAGTTACCGTATCGATCCTGGTAAAGCCAAGAAAGGAACAGAAGATCTCTTTGCGGTGGGCGGTGGCTTCAAAAACGCCGATCTCACGCTTAGCGATACCGCTCTGTTGGACAATATCCATCAGGTGCAGCGGGCACAGAACTTGCCGCTGTCAGATGCCTTGGTCAAGACCAAGGTAGCCAAGCTGAACCTCGACATCGAGATGGAAACCGGGACGGGCAAGACCTACTGCTACATCAAGACGATGTTTGAGCTCAACAAGCAATACGGCTGGAGCAAGTTCATCATCGTGGTGCCCAGCATCGCCATTCGCGAAGGGGTGGCCAAGTCGCTGGAGATAACGGCAGATCACTTCCTGGAGACCTATCACAAGAAGGCCCGCTTCTTTATCTACAACTCCAAAGAGCCGCATCATCTGGAGAGCTTTTCATCGGACGCCGGTATCAATGTGATGGTGATCAACGTACAGGCGTTCAATGCGACCGGCAAGGATAACCGCCGCATTTACGAAGTGCTCGATGATTTCCAGTCGCGCCGACCGATCGATGTGATCAGCGCCAACCGCCCCATCTTGATCCTGGATGAGCCGCAGAAGATGGAAGGCGGCAAGACGCTGGATTCGCTGGTGAATTTCAACCCCTTGATGGTGCTGCGTTACTCCGCCACACACAAGACCACGCACAACAAGATCCACCGGCTCGATGCGCTCGATGCCTACAACCAGAAACTGGTGAAGAAGATAGCGGTGCGCGGTATCTCGGTGAAGGGGCTGGCGGGCACCCATGCTTACCTCTATTTGCAGGCCATTGAGATTTCAAACAAAAAGCCGCCGGTGGCGGTGGTGGAGTTCGAGCAAAAGCTGGCTGGCGGTAATATCAAGCGGGTCACCCGCAAGCTCGGCAAGGGCGACAACCTGTTCGATCTGTCCAATGAGCTTGAGCAGTATCGCGATGGATTCGTGGTCTCTGACATCAATGCCAACAGCGATACCTTGAGCTTTACCAATGGTGTTGAGCTGGTGGTGGGCGATGCCATGGGTGATGTGGATGAAAGAACGCTGCGCCAGATCCAGATCCGCGAAGCCATCAAGGCCCACTTCGACAAGGAGATGGTGCTGTTTAGCCAAGGGGTGAAAGTCCTGACGCTCTTTTTCATCGACGAGGTGGCCAAGTATCGTGATTACAGTGCCAGCGATGAGAAAGGCGAGTACGCCCGGATCTTTGAAGAAGAGTACGCGCTCTATCTGAAGGATCTGCTGCGCTATGAGACGCCCTACACCCAGTATCTGAAAGGCATTCCGGCTGAGAAAACCCATAACGGCTATTTCTCTATCGACAAGAAGACCAAACGTGACGTTGATTCCAAGGTGGCGGCTCGCGGCGAGAATGCGGGCCAGTCCGATGATGTGGACGCCTACGATTTGATCCTCAAAGACAAGGAGCGGCTGTTGTCGCTGGCTGAGCCGGTGCGGTTTATCTTCTCGCACTCGGCCCTGCGCGAGGGTTGGGACAACCCCAACGTGTTTGTGATCTGCGCCCTCAAGCACAGCGACAATACGATTTCGCGCCGTCAGGAAGTGGGCCGTGGCTTGCGCCTGGCGGTCAATCAGAATGGGGACCGGATGGATCATCCGGCCACCGTTCACGACATCAACGTGCTGACGGTGGTGGCCAGTGAGAGTTACAAAGACTTCGTGGCAGCGTTGCAACGAGATATCAGTGAATCTCTGTCGGCACGACCACGCATTGCGGATAAGGCATTCTTCACTGGAAAAATGGTCACTACACCAACGGGGTCGGTTGTCGTGACGGAAGACCAGGCGAGCGATATCGAGTTCTATCTGATCCAAAACGGCTATGTGGACAAGAAGCGCAACGTGACCGAGAAGTACCACCAAGCCAAAAAAAATCACGCCTTGGCCGATTTGCCAGAGGAGCTGGCCCCGCTCGGTGAACAGGTATTCAAGCTGGTGGACGGTGTCTTTAGCGAGAGCCAGTTGCCCGATATTGGGGATGACCGCCGCCCGAAGCAGAATCCACTCAACGCCAACTTTGAGAAGCAGGAATTCAAGGCTCTCTGGGATCGCATCAACCGCAAGGCAGCCTACACCGTCGAGTTCGATTCGGACGAGTTGGTGCAGAAGACGATTGCGGTGCTTAACAGCAAGGGCTCAAACGGATTGAAGGTCACGCCGTTGCAATACACCATCCAGCAGGGTGAGCAGATTGGTTCGGTTACCTACGATGGTCTTCAGGAAGGCACCGCTTTTAAGTTGAAGAGTACAGAAACCCAGGCCAACCACACCTCTATCCATTCTGCGGTGAAATACGACCTGATCGGCAAGCTGGCAGAGGGGACGCAGCTCACCCGTCGCACTGTCGCACAGATGCTCAAGGGACTCGATGCCGATGTGTTTGCTCAGTTTAGGACCAACCCGGAGAGCTTTATCGCTGAGGCCATTCGCCTCATCAACGAGCAGAAAGCCACGGTGATCATCGAGCACTTGGCCTATGACCCGACGGAAGACAAGTTCGAGCTGGATATCTTCACGACCGGCCAGAGCAAGCAGGATTTCAGCAAGGCCGGAGAGAAGCTCAAGCGGCATATCTACGACTATGTGGTGACGGATTCCAACATCGAACGGGAGTTCGTCAAAGAACTGGATGCGAGTAATGAAGTGGTGGTCTACGCCAAGCTGCCCCGTGGCTTCTTGATCCCGACGCCAGTCGGCGACTATAACCCCGACTGGGCTATCTCGTTCAAGGAAGGGTCGGTCAAGCACATCTACTTCGTGGCCGAAACCAAGGGATCTATATCGTCAATGGATCTACGGGAGATCGAGAAAACCAAGATCAAATGCGCCCGCAAGTTCTTCGACGAGATGAACCGCCGCTTCGCTCCGGAAAATGTGAAGTACGACGTGGTCGATAGTTTCGGCAAGTTGATGGCGGTGGTGAAGTAATTGGGCTAGATCCCCCCATTTACTGAGCCGCGCATCGCGCAGGTGAAAAAAAGAAGAGCCAGACCGAGTTCAATCGGTCTGGCTCTTCTCATGTAGTTGCTACCGCTAAATGGTTGAATTTCAGCTAAATAACTGATCCTAATAGTGCTACATCTTGCCGGAAGCCTTGTGGCGTAAGGCATTTGTGCAATCTGGCGAGAAAGCCTGAAGTGACAAGGCTTAGCGCACGATGCGTGCTCCATGTCACTTGTAGAAGCTGTACGAGCGCAGTGATCTACTATTCGGAACAGCTATTTAGTCAGTTTCAGTGCAAGGGCACCCTCTGTGTCGGCTTTACGCCTCTGTGGCTCGAGCACTGTCGTCTGCTTGCCGGTAGACATCCAGATAGAGGTAACCATAGCTGGCCCTTGGATTGGCCAGGCAGACCCATTCCCCTTGCCTCAATGTCACCAATTTGTCCTGGTCGCTCAGCAATTCCCCTTGCCGAAAGAGGCTGCCAAGGCGCTCAATAAACCCCGGTAAAACGGTGTCGATGTCGGTGAGCCACTGGTCGTCAGCATTGCCATAGACGCCGCTGCGATCCCAGAGTAGGGAGACTCCGCTTCGTTCGACAATGGCCCGTGCGCCAAAACGGGGTTGAACCTGGGTATGTAATCCCCAACTGCCTATCGTGCTCATGTTCTTTACTCCAATTGATGTTCGGTCGTCATACAGGTCACCGCTGGACCCTGGTTTATCACCCGTGTCCCAAGCGGACCTCTTGACTGGCGTAACCGTTACAAATGCCCACGCTCTGCCAGCGACACCACGCCCTCCGCCCCCACCACCAGATGATCCAGCGTGCGGATATCGACCAGCGCTAGGGCGCTTTGCAGTCGCTGAGTGGTCTCGATATCTGCACGGCTGGGTTCTGGGTAACCTGAGGGATGGTTGTGGACCAGCATCAGCGCGGCGGCATTGTGGTGCAGCGCCCGCTTGACCACGTCGCGGGGGTAGACAGTCGCAGCGGAGAGGGTGCCGAGAAACAGCTCCTCGTAGGCCAAGATCCGGTGCTGGTTATCGAGGAACAGTGCGGCGAACACTTCGCGATCCCGCGTTTGCAGCAGCCCTTGTAGCGCTTGGTGGGCCAGATGCTTGTCGGTGAGGGCTACGCCTTTGGCGAGCTTCTGGCGGGCCAACGCCTGGGCGATGGTGAGCAAGTCGTCGTCGGTGACTAAGTCGGTCACCCGATAGGTGCCGGGTTGCTCCCCGGCGGTGAGTTTCTGATGCAACATGATTGATCCTCCAAAGCGTTCGCCCCACTGGCCGATGGGGGCCGGTGGGGTGTGCTTTTTTGCGATAAAGGGGGGATTGCGGTGAGTGGGTCAGCGGATTACCGATACTTCCTAGTTCCCGCTGACGGTGACGCTGAAGCACTCCAGTCCGCAGTAGGCGATGAAGTTGCGCTGCCACAGCGCGAACAGCTCTCGCGCCTCTGCCAGCCGGAGCGGCCCCCAGCCCTGCATAACGTGCTCGCCGTCGAGGAAGTTGAAATCAAGCTCTTTACAAAGCTCCGCATCTTGCCCCAGCCCCTGATAGCTGAAATCAGTGACGTAATCGAACAGCCAATCGTCGAGACCACGTACCAAGCGGATCTCGACCGGATGAACGCCGCCTTGCTCGGCGCTGTAACCGGGGTTGCGGAAGTGGAAGGTGAGCTGGGTGCAACGCACCAGGTCGAGGTTGGTACGCTCTGCTTCTTGGTTGAGCAGGATCAGCAGCGCCTGACTCACGGGCAGGCTGATACCGTCCTGGTTGAAGATGATGGTCATGGGATTTTTCCTTGCGTGGTGATGAAGTGGTTGAGCGATGAATGAAGGGGTTAGTCATCGGTGAGCCATTTAAATAACCGGTGTGTGCCATAGGCGACCGCAACGCCCACGGCCAGCGGTGCCCATGCCGGGGCGCTGATGGCGGTGACAGACAAGATGGTGCTGCTGGTCGCCGGAACGCTGGCCAAGCTGGCGGAGGCCCCCATCAAGGCGCTGGTGATGGCCTGACTGCCTTGGCTGGATTTAAGCAACTGGCTGCCGGTGGCCGCGAGGGCGGTGGTGGCCTGGTTCACCTGGGGTGAGCTGTGCCGGTCCTCAATGCACCACTGCACAAAGTGCTCGCAGTTGTTAAAGAGCAGGTGATAGTCCTGCTCGCCCAAGCGGGAGAACGCCCGTGCCACGCACTCTTCCGGACTGAACGGACGGCTTGGGTGAGAGAGCACCTGTAGCGGCTGCTCGCTGTGAAAATCATCGAGCGAGCACAGAACGATTTGGCCTGTCCGGTCATCGTTGGCAAACGGTCCCTGGTAGTGGATCACCTGCCTGTCGCCGACATAGAGACCGTGGTGGCTGTAGCCGAGGCGCTGGACGGCGAGGTGGTCGCCGAGGTTGAGAGGGGGCATGGTCATAGCGGTTCCTTATGAACTGAAAATGAAAAAGGGCGTCACCATGTGGTGACGCCCTGTGGGATTTATGTTGTCGAACGAGTGAGGCTTACTGTTTGGTGAAGGTGAGCTGGGTACGCTCGAATGGGGCCTCCCGGTAGATGTTGGCGCCATCGGCAAAGAATTGCAGCTCTGCCTGGAAGGTTGTGCCGTTGAACGGTGTGGTCACGCGCAGCAGATATTGCTGCGCCACATCGACACCATCGCAGACCACGCTCACTACCATGTCCCCGCCAACCGGTGCGAACAGCAATTCCTGACGCACGGTGGCGGGGTCGCCGCCACAGATACCCTGGCTGATACCCGCCTCACGGCTGGCCTTGAAGCTCAGCGGCGCGGTGCCAAACAGCAGTTCGGCGAACTCTTGGCCATCTGGGCTGGTATCGCTGCTCTGCACGCTCCAGCGCAGCGGCGAGCTGAAGAGCCCTTCTGCGAAAGTGGGCGTGCTGATGGCATTACCGCCATCAACCGCCGTGGTCTGCGTGGCGCTGGGCAAGCCGTTGGATTGCACGAGCTTGACGGTTGCCTTCAGTTCCAACGCGTCACCTTGCATGACCTGGTGTGGCAGTGGCCAGACATCGGCAAGGTCGGCAACGGGGGTGTAGTGATGGGTGGCAGTCAGGGTCTGGCTGGCACTATCAAACTGCCAGTCCTGAGTCATAAACGGCGTGCTATTGCCCGCGTATTTCAAGAACAATGGCTTGGTCAGCCCATCAGGCTGCTGTACATCCAACTGGTAGAAGCGATTAGCGAGGGTGAAGCCATTCGCCTGCTTCTGGTGATCCTGCTCCAGATAGGCCCCGGCCAGCGAGCGCCAGCGGGTCGGGTTGTAGTTTTGCAGCTCGACCTTGCCAAAGCCGGGGATGCTGCTGTCGAGTTCGGTCGCCGCGCACCCGCCACAAATCGGCTGGGCCAATTTGATGGCGCTGTCACCGGTATGGCTCAGCTTGTCATCGCGGGTGAGGTTGAAGGGAGACTGACCCAACGCTGGGGCGTTGATGGTCAGAGCCTGGTTATCCAGTTGGTTCACAAACTGCGTATCCCCTTGCACAGTGACAACGCTGGTGCGGGTTTCGTAGCTGCTGGGGGGGCCATTGGGATTGATGGGGTCTTCCCCTCTGAGCCAGAAGGTCAGGGCGCGGTGCTGTGTCCATGCGCCCTGGCTGTCGAGGTTCTCCTGGTCATCGCTTTGCAGGACATTGCCTACACACTGGTCGAGCGCCGTCAGGCTTGGATTGGCTTGCCAGCGGGCGAACTCGGCCTGGATGTCGAAGCCTTCGCAATAACTATCCTCAGGCAACGGGGCCGTGTCATGGGGAACGGGCGTGCCCTCGTTGGTGAACTCCGTGGTGTGGTAGCTGTAGAGACCATTCGCATCCTGACTGAAGGTGCCGCTGCGGATACTCTCGCCTTTGACGGTGGCATTGCCGCTCTCGTCGTAGGTCCAGTCCCAAGCGGAGTGCAGGCTATATTGCTTGCTGTCCCAGTTCTTGTGCTCCTCGTCGATAAAGCGGCGCAGTGGCTGCTGGGCATCGTAGCCTCCCTGCTCATCGAGCAGCCAGCGGGTGCTCTCGGTGCGGGTCGTCTCGATGGCCTCAACCCGTTTGGTGTAGACAACCTCTTGCAGGCGGATTAGCTGCCAGATGTCCTGATTGCGGTTGTACTCGCGCAGGTTGCGAATGCTAACCGTGACCGATTGCCATCCTTGCGGGTTGCTGGTGGCAAGGGCCGCCGCCAGCTTGGCTTGCAGGGTGCTTGCCTCAACGAGTTGCTGCTCTTTGGTGGCTGCCTCTTCAGCCAGGGCCGCACTGTGTTCGTCACCCGCCGCCAGATAGTCGCCAAACAGCTTCTGTTCGCTGGCCTCTTGAGTCGTCAGTCCCAGCTCGCTGGCAATCAGTTGTTTCTCCTTGGTGGCGATGCTGGATTGATAGTGGGTCTTGCGCTGCTCAGGGTCGGTTCGGGTGACCAAATCGTGGGTATAGGGGCTGACCACAAACTCGGCACCGTCAACGTAACCGAACAGGGTTGGGGTAGCGGCGGCCCGAGCAGCAGCCTTCAGCGAGGTGGCAGGAGCAGCAAGAATAGCCCATGCCTGACGGGCGTCGGCTTGCTGCGTTTCTGGCAGGGTGAAGCTGAAACGCCCCTGACTGTCGGTGGTGGTCTGCGGTTCGCCGTTGTCACATTGCTGGTTGGCGTTGAGGTCCAGGCAGGCGGCTTGCCCAGCCAGATAGTCGCCGGAGAGGGCGCGACCGGTTAGGGTGATATCGGCAGGAGCGCCATTGCCGCCATTATCACTACTGCTGTTGTCGCTGCCACCGCCGCAAGCACTGAGGACCAACGCGGCAATTAACGAGAGATGATGATGTTTTTTCATTATTTTTCTTCCTTGTGTTGAATACGAATCCGATGCGCCAGGAGATACCCCGGCATTATTTTTCTGTTGTCCTGAGGATGCGTTGCACGCTGGAAATGCTGATCCCCGTCTGCCTCGCGATCTCGGCCCTGGGTAACCCTCGCTTGGCTAGCGCCAGCACCTCGCGCCCCTTTGCCATCGCGGTGGGCTTGCGGCCCTTGTAGGCCCCACGCCGTTTGGCGAGCTCAATCCCCTCGGCTTGGCGTTCCAGCATCAGCTCCCGCTCGAAGGTGGCGATGGCGCCGATCATGGTCAGCATCAACTTGCCGGTCGGGGTTGAGGTGTCGACGCCTAGGTTCAAGATGCGCAGGGCCACTTGTCGCTGTTGCAGGTACTCCGAAATTTCCAACAGGTGGCGAGTGTTGCGTGCCAGGCGATCCAGCTTGGTCACCATCACCACATCCCCCTCATTCACACAATCCAACAGCAGGGCGAGTTGGGGCCGGTCATCGCTGGCGCCGCTCACCTTCTCTTGGAAAATCTTGCTGCACTCGGCCAGCGCTTGAAGCTGGGTATCCAGGCTCTGGCCTACCGTGCTCACGCGTGCATAACCTACCAGTGCCATGGTCTCCTCCCGGTCAATAGGGCAAGCCCTAGTGACACTCACGAAATAGGCACCTTTGTCATTTTCAGAAGACGACTGCACCAGTTGATTGGGCGTAATGGCTGTTGTGCAGCCAGCTCCTGACAGTTCAATATCAGAAGTGATCTGCACCAATCTCGACTATGCTCAATACTCGTGTGCACCAAAGCGAGGTGAGCATGGCGACGGACACCCCACGGATTCCAGAACAAGGCGTGGCCACTCTGCCTGATGAGGCTTGGGAGCGTGCGCGCCGTCGTGCGGAGATCATCGGCCCGTTGGCGCAGTCGGAGACGGTCGGGCACGAAGCGGCCGATATGGCGGCTCAGGCGCTGGGCTTGTCTCGGCGGCAGGTGTACGTTCTGATCCGGCGTGCCCGGCAAGGCAGCGGCCTCGTGACGGATCTGGTGCCCGGCCAGTCCGGTGGAGGTAAAGGCAAGGGGCGCTTGCCGGAACCGGTCGAGCGCGTCATCCACGAGCTACTGCAAAAGCGGTTCCTGACCAAGCAGAAGCGCAGCCTAGCGGCCTTTCACCGCGAAGTCACTCAGGTGTGCAAGGCTCAAAAACTGCGAGTGCCGGCGCGCAATACCGTGGCCTTACGGATCGCTAGCCTTGACCCGCGCAAGGTCATTCGCCGACGGGAAGGCCAGGATGCCGCTCGTGACCTACAAGGTGTTGGCGGCGAGCCTCCTGCCGTGACCGCGCCGCTGGAGCAGGTGCAGATAGACCATACGGTCATCGACCTGATCGTAGTCGATGAGCGCGACCGGCAACCGATTGGCCGCCCGTACCTGACCCTAGCCATCGACGTGTTCACCCGCTGCGTGCTCGGTATGGTCGTCACGCTGGAAGCGCCGTCTGCCGTCTCGGTCGGTCTGTGCCTGGCGCATATCGCCTGCGACAAGCGTCCCTGGCTGGAAGGGCTGAACGTGGAAATGGACTGGCCGATGAGCGGCAAGCCCATACTGCTTTACTTGGACAACGCGGCCGAGTTCAAGAGCGAAGCGCTGCGCCGTGGCTGCGAGCAGCATGGCATCCGGCTGGACTATCGCCCGCTGGGACAGCCCCACTATGGGGGCATCGTGGAACGGATCATCGGCACGGCGATGCAGATGATTCACGACGAACTGCCGGGAACGACCTTCTCCAACCCTGACCAGCGCGGCGACTACGATTCCGAAAACAAGGCCGCCCTGACGCTGCGCGAGCTAGAGCGCTGGCTCACATTGGCGGTCGGCACCTACCACGGTTCGGTGCACAACGGCCTGCTCCAACCGCCGGCCGCGCGCTGGGCCGAGGCCGTGGCGCGTGCCGGCGTACCGGCCGTCGTCACTCGCGCCACAGCTTTTCTGGTCGATTTTCTGCCCATCCTCCGCCGCACCCTGACCCGCACTGGCTTCGTCATCGACCACATCCACTACTACGCTGACGCGCTCAAACCGTGGATCGCTCGGCGCGACCGTTTACCCGCCTTCCTGATCCGGCGCGACCAGCGCGACATCAGCCGCATCTGGGTGCTGGAACCGGAGGGGCAGCACTACCTGGAAATTCCCTACCGTACCTTGTCACATCCGGCTGTCACCTTGTGGGAACAACGGCAGGCGCTGGCGAAACTGCGGCAGCAAGGGCGCGAACAGGTGGATGAGTCGGCGCTGTTCCGCATGATCGGCCAGATGCGTGAGATTGTGACCAGCGCGCAGAAGGCCACACGCAAGGCGCGGCGTGACGCGGATCGCCGCCAGCATCTCAAGACATCAGCTCGGCCGGACAAGCCCGTTCCGCCGGATACGGATATTGCCGACCCGCAGGCAGACAACTTGCCGCCCGCCAAACCGTTCGACCAGATTGAGGAGTGGTAGCCGTGGACCAATATCCCATCATCGACCTGTCCCACCTGCTGCCGGCGGCGCAGGGGCTGGCTCGGCTGCCGGCGGACGAGCGCATCCAGCGCCTTCGCGCCGACCGCTGGATCGGCTATCCGCGCGCGGTCGAGGCGCTGAACCGGCTGGAAGCCCTTTATGCGTGGCCAAACAAGCAACGCATGCCCAACCTGCTGCTGGTCGGCCCGACCAACAATGGCAAGTCGATGATCGTCGAGAAGTTCCGCCGCACCCACCCGGCCAGCTCCGACGCCGACCAGGAGTACATCCCAGTGTTGGTCGTGCAGATGCCGTCCGAGCCGTCCGTGATCCGCTTCTACGTCGCGCTGCTCGCCGCGATGGGCGCGCCGCTGCGCCCACGCCCACGGTTGCCGGAAATGGAGCAACTGGCTCTGGCACTGCTGCGCAAGGTCGGTGTGCGTATGCTGGTGATCGACGAACTGCACAACGTCCTGGCCGGCAATAGCGTCAACCGCCGGGAATTTCTCAACCTGCTGCGCTTTCTCGGCAACGAGCTGCGCATTCCGCTGGCCGGGGTCGGCACACGCGACGCCTATCTGGTCATCCGTTCGGACGATCAGTTGGAGAACCGGTTCGAGCCGATGCTGCTGCCGGTATGGGAGGCCAACGACGATTGCTGCTCACTGCTGGCCAGCTTCGCGGCTTCGCTCCCGCTACGGCGACCTTCGTCGATTGCCACGCTGGATATGGCCCGCTACCTGCTCACGCGTAGCGAGGGCACCATTGGCGAGTTGGCACACCTGTTGATGGCAGCGGCCGTCGCCGCCGTGGAGAGCGGAGAGGAAGCGATCAACCACCGCACGCTCGGCATGGCCGATTACACCGGACCCAGCGAGCGGCGTCGGCAATTCGAGCGGGAACTGATGTGAAGCCAGCGCTGCGCTGGCCATTGCATCCGGCTCCCAGGGAAGGCGAAGCCCTGTCTTCGTGGCTCAACCGCGTGGCCCTTTGCTATCACATGGAACTGTCCGAGCTGCTGGAGCACGATCTTGGCTACGGTCAGGTCGATGACTTGGACACTGCGCCACCACTGTCGCTGCTGACGATGCTCTCCCAGCGGAGCGGCATCGAGCTGGACCGGCTGCGCTGTATGAGTTTCGCCGGATGGGTGCCTTGGCTACTGGACAGCCTTGATGACAAGATTCCAGACGCCTTGGAAACCTATGCATTTCAGCTCTCGGTGCTGCTGCCAAGACTCCGCCGAAAGACACGATCCATCACGAGCTGGCGTGCCTGGCTGCCCGGCCAGCCGATACACCGCGCCTGTCCGCTCTGCCTAAACGATCCAGAGAACCAAGCCGTACTGCTCGCTTGGAAGCTGCCCCTGATGCTGAGCTGCCCGCTGCATGGCTGCTGGCTGGAATCCTATTGGGGAGTGCCTGGGCGGTTTCTCGGCTGGGAGAACGCCGACGCCGAACCGCGCACCGCCAGCGACGCGATTGCGGCGATGGATCAGCGTACCTGGCAGGCACTGACGACCGGTCACGTGGAGCTGCCGCGCCGACGCATCCACGCCGGATTGTGGTTTCGACTTCTTCGCACGCTGCTCGATGAGCTGAACACCCCGCTTTCCGCGTGCGGAACCTGCGCGGGGTATCTCCGCCAAGTCTGGGAAGGCTGCGGGCATCCGCTGCGTGCTGGGCAAAGTTTGTGGCGACCGTATGAAACCTTGAACCCGGTAATACGGTTACAGATGCTGGAGGCGGCGGCAACGGCAATCAGCTTGATTGAGGTGAGGGACATCAGCCCGCCAGGCGAGCAGGCAAAGCTGTTCTGGTCAGAACCCCAAACAGGTTTCACCAGTGGCCTGCCGACGAAAACGCCGAAGCCCGAACCCATCAATCACTGGCAGCGTGCAGTCCAGGCCATCGACGAGGCCATCATTGAAGCGCGGCACAACCCCGAGACGGCACGCTCACTGTTCGCGTTGGCTTCCTATGGTAGGCGCGACCCCGCTTCCCTGGAACAGTTGCGCGCCACCTTCGCGAAGGAAGGTATCCCCGCGGAATTTCTGTCACATTATGAGCCTGACGGACCCTTTGCGTGTCTTAGACAGAATGACGGGTTAAGTGACGAATTTTGACGGCCTGAGCTTTCCGGCACACAATGTCACATAATCGAACGTATACGTGACGGGTGAAAAGGTGCTGATCGGCTACATGCGGGTATCGAAGGCGGACGGATCCCAGTCCACCAATTTGCAACGCGATGCGCTCATCGCCGCTGGTGTGAGCCTTGCGCACCTTTACGAGGATCTGGCCTCGGGCAGGCGCGATGATCGCCCAGGGTTGGCTGCTTGCCTGAAGGCGCTTCGTGAAGGGGACACGCTGATCGTGTGGAAGCTCGATCGGCTTGGCCGTGATCTGCGCCACCTGATCAACACCGTGCACGACCTAACTGCGCGTAGCGTGGGCCTGAAGGTCCTGACCGGTCACGGTGCGGCGGTCGACACGACGACTGCCGCCGGCAAGCTTGTGTTCGGTATTTTTGCCGCGCTGGCCGAGTTCGAGCGTGAGTTGATTTCCGAGCGAACAGTCGCTGGACTTATCTCGGCGCGCGCTCGCGGCAGGAAAGGGGGGCGCCCCTTCAAGATGACCGCCGCCAAGCTACGCCTGGCGATGGCCAGCATGGGGCAACCGGAAACCAAGGTGGGCGATCTCTGCGAAGAACTCGGGATTACCCGGCAGACGCTCTACCGGCACGTGTCGCCCAAGGGCGAACTGCGGCCAGACGGCGTAAAGCTGCTCTCCCTCGGTTCAGCCGCATAAATGGAGGCGACCTGGAACGGGGCGCTGTTCAGTGCGGCAACGATCCGATTACCGGTGTCGACCCGGACCAGCCAGTCGCTGACACAACGGCTGAAGGGCTTTGTCCTGCAGGAACCGGCCGTTCGCGAGCGACATTCTTTCCGCTCGCAACTGTATCGGATGTATGACGGACGCCCCTTCCATTGAACAGAATGGCGGTGTTCATTCGATTTCGGACTCGATGTCCGTGTTACGCCACTCGAGAGGCAATTCCGACTGGGCACAGTACCGAGCGTCAAGAGCGACGACGTCCTGCTCCTTGGCCAAGAAGCGGGAGTCATTATCAAGTATGTATTGCAGATGCCGAGTCTCCGGCGCGTCCCCCTGGAAATCGGCGCACTCTTCTTCCACGCGATAAGTGGCTGGACCGGTCTGCTCGATACGCTTGAACTCGCAGAAATACCGCGCTCCGCCGATGCCATTCCGTCTCAGAAGCAAGAGGGTGGCGTTCGAGGCTTTGGCGCAAGGCGTATCGCTGGCGACGTAGTAGCCGCGCTGCAGCGGGAGGACAGCCACCTGCCGGAGGCTTTGCGCTGTCGTTGCGCGGACGTCTCGGGAGGCTTGGAGCTCAGGCGAAGGATTGCACGCTGCACTCAGGAGGCATAGCAGGATGATCCGGCACTGAGCCCACTTTGCCCTCGTGACGGACGTCTGGAGGGTACCAGGCGCCTTGCTCATGATGCCGGCATGGCCAAGTTCAACGCCTTGCCGATCTCAGTGGCAACGCCCTTGGCAGTGACCTCATCCAGTCCGGCAGCGAGCACATAAGCCTTTCCGGCAGCTTCGACTTCAACCCGATACGCCACCTCGGCAAGTGCTCGCCGACCCGCCAGCCCCATCGTGACGCCGGTGGGAATGCCTTGATTCGCGTCGTAAACGATCTCGACGCCCCCAGCGAACTTGTTCCTGATGCGCAGGTCATGAATGTCGTCCTTACGCAAGAAGGTTCCGTCGGTCTCAATGCCTTCTGGATTCACGCGAAAACGGCGAGGTGCCGTGGGATTGCCACCCCGGTGGTCCTGCAGCAAGACCAGCCATGTCAGCAAAGCGAAGATCAAGCCCAGGACCCACAGGTAAGCCATTCCACTTCCCACGACGCCTGCGCCCAGGATGATCGAGAGCACGGCAGGAAACCAGAGAATGGGCGGCGCAGCGGGAACAACTGTCAACTGCAGCCAAGCGCCATCTTCCTGTTTGACATACTCGGCCGCATTCTTCGAGGAGGCGCGGAAACGCCGGTATGCAAAGAACAACAAAATTGCGGCGAACGCATATTTGACGGCAGCTTCTCCGAGGGATCTAGGACTGGCCAGCAGCAGAAACCAAAGGCCTGCAACACCATAGATGACTGCAATGACTCGATTCATAGTTCTCCCTTCCTTCGCAACCGAATAGAGATTCCGCACGAGGACGTCGAACGCGAAAATTACCTGAAAGATGTCATAAAGTCAGCATCTCGAATTCTCAAGGCACCGGCTCGTCCTCAATCTGAGCGAAGCTGCCGTTCGAGTGACGACGCTACAGACAGGCCGACCGGCAGCAGTTGGCCGGCAGCAGCCCGTCGTTGCCTGATGGATCCAACCCCTCCGCTGCTATAGTGCAGTCGGCTTCTGACGTTCAGTGCAGCCGTCTTCTGAAAACGACAGCGCGACACAGTAAATCAAGGCATTGCGGTTCTCGAAAATAGTTCTTGAAAGGCTATTCTCGACCCCTTAGCATTGCAATGAGTTTCGATAAGAAAGGATACCCATGCGACCGTCCGTTGTGCTCGACATGAAACGAAGTGCAGTGCGCGAAGCAGTAAGCCGTTTTCGCACGGCGAACCCGCGCGTCTTCGGATCGGTGCTGCATGGTACTGACCGCGATGGCAGCGACCTCGATCTACTGGTCGATGCGCTGCCGGGTGCCACGTTGTTGGACTTGGGCGATCTGCAAGACGACCTGGAATCCTTGCTTGGCGTTCCCGTCGATTTGCTGACGCCCGGCGATCTGCCGCCGAAGTTTCGGGCCAAGGTACTCGCGGAAGCGCAATCGGTATGAGCGAGAACCACCGACTGCCCGACTACCTCGATCACATCCAGCAGGCAGCAACCGATGCGTGCAGCTTCGTGGAAGGGCTGACCAAAGACGACTTCCTGGCCGACAAGCGCACCCAGCAGGCTGTCATCATGAGCCTGATCATCATCGGTGAGGCCGCTACGAAAGTGATGGAGGGCTACGCCGGCTTTATCCAGGCGCACCCCGATGTGCCGTGGCGCAGCATGCGCAACATGCGTAATCGCATGGCCCACGGCTATTTCGCCATCAATCTCGATGTGGTGTGGGAGACGGTACAAGAATGGCTGCCGGCAGTTGCAGAAACAACTGCCTGCCGTGCGCCAGGACGCCGACGATGAAGCCCTTCACAGCGAAGTCAGCCGTGTCACGAGTGTCATCAAGGACATTGCGGACCAGACCAACCTGCTGGCGCTCAATGCAGCCATCGAAGCCGCTCGCGCCGGAGAAACCGGGCGCGGCTTTGCCGTGGTGGCCGACGAAGTGCGCAAACTTGCCGAGCGAACCGCCAGAGCGACACAGGAAATCGGACAAATGACGCAGAGTATACAAAACGAAACCCAACACGCGGTCGACGGCAACTCACCCCAAGGCTGTGGAAGCAACACTTCGCGGCCAATCCGCTTCGATCCGATCTCCACCCGCGCTCGAAGTAGGCAAGAACGCCGCTCGGTTACCGCTTACGTTGCTGCTGGCCACCCTGATTGCCTCCAAGAGACGGACCGCCGAAGTGGTCGAGATCGTGGCCACAGTCAAGCTGCTCCGCCGGTCGGAAAGAAGCTGGTAACATTTGTCACCTTTCCCAGAGTGACGCTCATGCGGCCGATCCGATGTCTTGCCTTCCTGGTCCTGTCGTTGGTCTTTGCTGGGTGTGGTGAGGGTGTCGATCGAGAACCCGCGGTCGCAATCTCCACATCCCCGCCCCCCGTTGTAAAGCCGCGAGTGGCGTTGGTCATGAAAACGCTGACCAATCCGTTCTTCGTTGAGATGGAGAAGGGTGCGCGCAAGGCGGAGATTGAGCTCGGCATTGAACTGATCGTCAAGACGGCAGCGCAGGAAACCTCATTCGAACAGCAGGTTTCGATCGTCGAAGATCTAGTTCAGAACAAGCGGGCCGATGCGCTCGTGATCGCCCCTGCGAATGCACACCATCTGATTCCTGCGGTGCGAAAGGCGCGTGATGCGGGTATTCCGGTGGTGATTATCGATGCCCGCCTGGATGCCACCCAACTCGCAGTGGCGGATCTCGCCGGCCTGCCCTTTATCAGCGTGGACAACGAGAAGGGGGCCTATCTCGCGGTCAAGGCGCTGAGCGCAGGGATTGAAGTGCCGACCACGGCAGCCATTCTCGAAGGCATTCGTAGTGCCGAGAATGCGCAGGCGCGCAAGCAAGGTGCGGAGCGTGCGTTTTCAGAGAACACGGCGATCCGAGTGGTTGCCAGTGAAACCGCCAACTGGAAGATCGATGAGGCCTATGAGGTAACCAGGAAAATGTTCGAGCTGCATCCGGGCATCGGCCTGCTGTTCGCCGCCAACGACATGATGGCACTGGGGGCCTTGCGATACTTGAGCGACAATGGGCTGAGCTCGGTCAAGGTGGCCGGTTTCGACGCCTTGCCCGAAATCCGGACCATGGTCGATCAGGGCAAGCTAGCGGTTACCGTCGACCAGCGCTCGGCGGAGCAAGGTTATCAAGGTGTTCTGTATGCGATTCGCCTGCTCAAGGGCGAAAAAGTGCCATCAGAAACGCTGATCGATGTGGCGCTGGTCAGCGCGCCGAAGTAGGCCCGGGATTGCGTTTGAACATCATGACGATCAAATTCGCCGCTCCCTTGGCGGAGTCGGCCCGTTGCTCATGGGTGGGGGGCGGATGCGGCTGAACCTCACCCAGCGCTTCATTGTCTACCTGATTGTGCTTAGCATCCTGCCACTGTTGGTGGTGGGCTTATCGGCGATACACCTGTCGAACCAGGCTCTGGAACATGAGACGCGCAGCAGTGCGATTCAACAGGCTCACGACAAGGCTGCCCTGCTCAACGGGCAGATGGCGCAGATCGAAGCATTGATCGCTAACATCAGCGGGGTTGAGCAGATTGTCGAGGCGGTCTCGGCTGAGCCGCCCGATGGCGATGTGTTCACGCGCCTGGCCACCCAGGCGCAGATCGGCTACGTGCTCAACAATTACATCAACGTGGACGGCCTTGTCTCCATCGACATTTTTACCTTGGGGGGTAGTCACTACCACGTCGGCGACACCCTGGTTTCAAATAACCTGGATGTAACGGCGCGCGAACAGTTGATCGCAGAGACCCTGGCCGCTCCCAGCCGGATACATTGGGCAGGTGTGCAGGCCAACCTCAATCGTGACTCCGCCCACCGCCAGGTGGTAACGGTAGCCCGAGTGATTCGCCGTTTCGATCTGGCGACTTCGCGCGAGGTCCCGGTCGCCTTGCTGCTGATCAACTACGACCCACACCAGATTCGCCGCGAGTTCAGCAAAGCAGGCGTTAGCGAAGATCGCCTGCTGATCGTGTTGGACGGGCGTGATCGCCTCGTATATCACCCCGATCCAGCACGCCTCGGCTCGCACGCAGAACCAGCGTTGATTGCCCAGCTGGCCGAAGCACACAGCGCGACGGTAACGATCAATGCTGCAAGTGGAGTACTCATTAGTCAAGTCGCCCTGCACGCTCCCGGCTGGCGACTTGCGATCTTGGTTCCGGAAGAAACGCGGTATCGCTCAGCGCAGGCCATTGGACGGACCACCACCGTGGCGATGCTGGTGTCGCTCCTTATCGTGGGCGTGGGGGCGGTCTTGTTCGCGCGCCGGGTGGTGCAACCGATTCGTGATGTTGCCAGACGCTTCGGGCAACTACGCGACCTGCCCGATGCCGAATTGCTGCCGCTGGCGCCGCGCGGCGATGACGAGATCGGCAATCTCTCGCGCGGGTTCAATGCCTTTCTGGATGGTTTGAATGTCCGGCGTCAATCCGACGCAAAGCTCCAACTCGCAGCAAGCGTATTCAGCCACGCCCGTGAAGGTATCGTTATCACCGATGCCGATGGCCACATTATCGAGGTCAACGACGCCTTCACCCGTATCACCGGCTATCCCCGAAACGAGGTACTCGGCCGCAACCCCCGCATCCTCAGCTCCGGGCGCCATGATCGAGCTTTCTATGACGAGATGTGGCGTGATCTGCGCACCCGAGGGTACTGGGAGGGGGAGGTCTGGAATATGCGCAAGTCCGGACAGGAGTACGCCCAGTCACTCGCAATCGCGGCCGTGCGCGGGAGCGATCAGCAGACCTCCCACTATGTGGCGCTGTTCTCGGACATCACGCGGCAAAAGGACAATGAGCAGCAGCTCAGGCATATCGCGCACTTCGATCCGCTCACCGGCCTTCCCAACCGGGTGCTGCTGGCCGATCGCCTCGAGCAGGCCATCGTACGGGTAAGGCGCAGCGGCCTGCCGCTGGCACTGGCTTATATCGATCTGGATGGGTTCAAGTCAGTAAATGATGTACATGGCCATGACGTCGGCGATCAACTGTTGGTGACCCTTGCCGCGCGCATGAAGGATTGCCTGCGCGAGGGCGATACCGTCGCCCGCCTGGGTGGCGACGAGTTCGTCGCCATACTTGCCGATCTGAGCAATCAGAGTACAGCGAAGGATCTGATCGATCGATTGCTGTCCGTCATCGCCCAACCGGTAAAGGTGGATGGCGTGGTCGTTCAGGTTTCCGGCAGCATCGGGATTTCCCACTACCCGCAAAGTGATGATGTCGATCCCGATCAGTTGCTGCGCCAGGCGGACCAAGCGATGTACCAGGCCAAGGTCGCGGGCAAGAACCGTTACCATATTTTTGACACCGCACGGGATGCAAGTCTGCGCGGTCAGCACGAGCACCTGGAGCGCATCCGGGAGGGATTAATCAAGAACGAGTTCGTGCTTCACTACCAGCCCAAGGTCAACATGCGCAGCGGCGAGGTGATCGGAGCCGAGGCCCTGATCCGGTGGCAACACCCGGATCAGGGCCTGCTTGCACCCGTGGAGTTTCTGCCGCCGATCGCACAACATCCGCTGGAAGTGGAACTGGGACGCTGGGTGATCGACACTGCGCTGACCCAGATCGCGGCATGGCAGGACGCGGGAGTCGATTTACCGGTTAGCGTGAACATCTCCGGCTTTCATCTGCAGCAGGCCGGTTTTCTGGATGAACTGCGAGCCCTGCTGGCAGCGCACCCGAACGTGCCGCGCGGCTATCTTGAGCTAGAAGTGCTGGAGAGTAGCGCTCTCGAAGACATCGCCCTGGTCTCCGCGGTTATCGATGCATCCGCGACGCTCGGAGTCAGTTTTGCGCTCGATGATTTTGGCACCGGTTATTCGTCGCTCACCTATCTCAAGCGCCTGCCGGCGCAAGTGCTCAAGATCGATCAGAGCTTCGTTCGCGACATGCTGCAGGACTCGGACGACCTCGCTATTCTAGAAGGAATACTGGGGCTGGCCACCGCCTTTCGGCGCAGGGCGATTGCCGAGGGGGTGGAGACGGTGGCGCACGGCGAAACCCTGCTGCGGCTCGGCTGCGATCTGGGCCAGGGCTATGGCATCGCCCGACCGATGGCGGCGGCCGATCTGCCTGCGTGGCGCCAGCGTTGGCGCCCCGACCCACGATGGGCGCATGCACACTGCCTCGACCGCGAGCTGATGCCGGTGCTGATTGCCGGTGTCGAGCATCGAGGCTGGATTGTTGCCCTGGGGGAACACCTCGATGGCAGGCGCGACGCGCCGCCGCCACTCGATCATCATCAATGCCGATTCGGCCAGTGGCTCGACAAGACCATCCATCAGCCGCGCCACGCCGCAACCTTCGCCACCATTGAAACCTTACATCTCCGGGTACACGCGCTGGCCGCCGACTTGCTCAAGCGGCGTTCGCAGGGTCACGATGTCGAAGCTTTGGCCGGTATGGCGGAACTTCACGCACTCTGGGACGCGCTGCTGGTCCACCTCGAATACCTGTTGAAGGACGATCCGCGCAGCCAGGCGCCGTCGTCTGGAGGCGGATCAAACTGTCGATAGAGAATCCCCCCTGAATCGCCCCGGGTTTGGTGGAGTCGGCACCGGTCGTAGCTTCCGGACACTTAAAGACCGTCAATCTCCGTGCGGTTCCGCCCCCGCTGCTTGGCTTGATACAGCGCCGCATCGGCTGCGGCCAGTAACAGGAATAGCTGTCATTTTCAGAAGACGACTGCACCAGACAACGCGGTTTGAAGGCTGTTGTGCAGTCGTCTATTGAACGAACAGTATCAGGAGTCCGCTGCACGAATGATGACCTCAAGCCGGTTCTGGTCGCGCTGGCGACCGATCAGCCCCTGGATGTGCGATACCGCGACCACGATCTTTCCGGCGATTGGGCGGGCTACCGCGAATGCCACATCAAGCCCGACCTGCTGCTGATCTACCGCAAGTCCGACGCCGACACCCTGCGACTGGCGCGGCTTGGCTCCCATAGCGAGCTGTTCGGCTGATGCCAGTCGCCTTGTCCGCCAAACGATCATTAGGCGGCCAAACCGGACGCCTGTCCGAAAACATCTTGCGCAACGGGATGACGGACAATAAGATAGGCGGACGGTATAACGGACAAATGGGCGGAAATGGCACTCATCGGCTATGCGCGGGTATCGACGGCGGAACAGGACACCGCCTTGCAGACGGATGCGCTGCGCAATGCAGGCTGCGAACGGGTTTTCGAGGACACGGCATCCGGGGCCAAGGCAGACCGGCCCGGCTTGGCCGATGCGCTGGCTTATCTGCGCGATGGCGATGTGCTGGTCGTCTGGCGGCTGGATCGGCTTGGCCGCTCCCTGCCGCACCTGATTGAGACGGTCGGCAAGCTGGAAGCACGGGGCGTCGGCTTCCGCTCGTTGACTGAAAACATCGACACCACCACGCCGGGCGGACGGCTCATCTTCCATGTGTTCGGTGCGCTGGGCCAGTTCGAGCGCGACCTGATCCGCGAGCGCACCAAGGCCGGGTTGACCGCTGCCGCCGCACGCGGGCGCAAAGGCGGACGCAAGCCGGTTGTCACTGCCGACAAGTTGCAACGAGCGCGGGAGCTTGTCGCCAACGGCTTGAATGTCCGCGAGGCCGCCGCACGCCTCAAGGTAGGAAAAACCGCTCTCTACGCTGCCTTGCAGGCGGCCAGTTCTGGCAGTGCAGCCGACTCCTGATATTTCGTGCAGTCGCCTTCTGAAAACGACAACCTTTTTCAGCTATTTCCCACCCTTTTCAGGTCAATAAGGTCTCTTTGAGGCTTTTGACCTGGGGTGTCAGTGTACCTTGATCTATTGACTCAAAACTAGCGATGGGGATAAGAACGGGGCTGTTTTGTGACAGACGCCCCGTCATGAGGTCGTAGCCAGATGTACCGCTACGAGTTGATTTGAAAGGGGTTATCGCGATTCCCGACTCTGAGCGTCGGGAATCGCGGGCTCAGGCGCGAGAGAGTGAAGGATCCGCGCCTTTGCCCAGCTTGTTGGTCAGGGGGGAGGAACGAGGGCGGAGACGTGCTGGCGTCGCTTCCGTTGCCATCGGCGGTGAGGCAGATTGTGCCTCTGTCGTCTCAGTCTCCGGGTAGAACTCCTCCAGCAACAGCGGCACCTCTTCATCCACCTCCTCGAACTGGCCGTTGCGCAGTAGCGCCCGTGCCACCGCTTCCATCTCGCTGATCGTCATCCCTGCCTCCTCGTCCTGCATCGCTTCCTGCCGTGCTTGACCGACCGCCTCGGTCAGCGTCAGCTCGTCGCGCAGGGTCAGGTCCACGTAGTAGACCGGGGTGCGGTAGGACTGGGTGGTGCTCTTGGCCCGCAGCCGCAACGTCAGCGGCAGATAGCGGGTCAGGCCGCCACTCACCGCCTCCAGGTACTTGAGCCGCGCCGCCAGAGTGCGCACCGAGTTGTAGCCGGTGGTGCGAAAGATAAAGCTGCCGAGTTCGTCCCCCTGTCCCTCCACAAACAGGTTCAGTCGCCCATACAGCTTGCAGCCCTGTTGCTGACCGTAGGGGCAGCGTTCCGGGCCGGGACAACCGACCTCTTCCATCCCCTGTGCGCCGACGCGTCTCGCCACCTCCCCATTGCCGACACACAGTGGCCGTCCGGTCTGCCGGTCGAAGGCGCTGTATTCGGCCCGCAGGTTCAGGTCGCTGTCGTTGAACAGCACTCGCACCGGAATGGCGCGGATCTTGGTCTGCTCCTGTCCTTGGCCACTCTTTTGCGATGAGTAGTGTTGGTGCAGGGGATGGAGCAACCATCCCCCTTTTTGTTGTATCTGGGTGGTGAGGGTGAAGCTGTCATCCTTCTCCGGTACCCACTTATCCTGTTTTTGCACCAGTTTGCCGATGCAGATCC